>JASHRK010000298.1 GCA_030037405.1 Acidimicrobiales bacterium
TCCGCTCTGCTCTCGACATCGACGAGATCATCACGGCCAACCTGCTTCCCCTCTCGACCCGCCTCCCCTCGCTCATCTCAAAGCAACTCGGCATCGGCTACTGGGCAGATGCGCCGGTCTACAAGCAGGACATAAAGAAAGCGAAGGAGCTCCTCTCCGCCGCCGGCAAGGAGCACATGACGCTGACGCTCGCCAACCCGCTCATAAACGAGACCCCGGGCGAGCCCGACGACCTGATGACCGTGATCCAGTCGAACCTGAAGCGGGCGGGCATCACCGTCGACATCATCCTGACGCCGCCGAACAGCTATGTGACCAAGCCCGGAGAGGGCCAGCTGCTTACGTCGTACTACGGCGGAGCACCGGACCCCTACTACCAGTTCGAGTGGTTCACGTGCGACCAGATCGGCGTCTGGAACTATGCCTCGTGGTGCAACAAGACGTACTCGAACGACCTCGTGAAGCTCGGCACTACAGGGGCCAAGAGCGAGCGGGACGCCATCGGGATCTCGATGCAGAAACTGTTCGCCGAGGATGCCTCGTACGTCTGGTTCTCGACGGCCGTCAACTTCGCCGCCAGCAACTCGAAGACCTACATCGTGTTCGACCGAAACGGCAACCCGCTCCTGCATTACGCCTACAGCGTCTGAGCGATCCAATCTGAGATCTCGAGAGGGCCACGCTCGCCGCCATGCTGCTCTACGTCGCCAAGCGGCTCGGGCTGGCGGTGATCGTCATCGTCGTGATCATGGCGATGCTCGGCTTGCTCGTGAACCTCGTGCCGGGCCAGCCGGCACGCATCATCCTCGGGCCACGGGCCACGCCGGCGCTGATCGCCCAGATCAACCGCATGATGGGCCTCAACAAGCCCATCTACCTGCAGGTGTGGGACTTCATGTGGGGAGTGGTGCACGGGAACTTCGGCATCGACCCTTTCAGTAGGGCCCCGGTCGCCTCGGAGCTCGCCGCCCCGCTCGGCAACACTCTCGTCCTGAGCGCCGTGAGCATGGTCCTCTCTATCGCCGTCGGCGTGCCGCTCGGGGTCATCGCAGCCGTGCGCCAGGGCGGCGTGGTCGACGCCATCGTGCGGAGCGTCTCGGTGCTCCTCATCAGCGCCCCGGCCTACGTCATCGGATTGCTGCTGCTTCTCCTGTTGAGCGTCAAGTTCCACGTGCTGCCCGCCTTGGGCTCGGGCAGCCTCTCGGACCCGGCCGGCTACTTCAAGCTCCTCATCATGCCAGCGGTGGCTCTGTCGGCCTTCTGGTGGGCCTATCTCGCCCGCCTCGTCCGCTCGAGCATGCTCGAGGTGCTCGGCGAGGGTTTCGTGCGCACGTCGCGGGCATACGGGCTCCGCGAACGGGTCATCCGCTACCGCGTTGCCCTCAAGAACGCCCTCGTGCCCGTCACCGCCCTCACAGGACTCATGGTCGGCTACATCCTCTCGGGGACGGTCTACGTAGAGCTGATCTTCGAACGGACTGGGCTCGGCAGCCTCGCCATCTCCGCCATCGGCAATCGCGACTGGCCCGTCGTGCGAGCAGTCGTGCTCATCTACGGGGCGGCATTCATACTCGGCAATCTCTTCGCCGACGTCGCGTACCGCTTCCTCGACCCGCGAATGCGGGTCGAGGAACAGGCCGACGTGTTCATCTAGGGGCTGGCCGAATGTCCGTCCAGGCGACCCAGCAGGTGCTCCTCGGTGAGACGGAAGCGGGCGCCTACCAGCCGCGTGGGGCGCTCGGTTTTGCTCGTGACGTCCTTCGTCGCCCAGCCGGCGCAGTCGCCACCTCGCTCATCTTTCTCATGCTTCTAGTGGCCATCTTCTGCCCTCTCATTGCCCCCCATAACCCCGACGCCATCAACCTCGCCAACACCTTTGCACCCCCTTCGATCCACCACTTCCTCGGCACCGACTCGCTCGGGCGCGACAACTTCTCCCGCGTCCTTTACGGCACCCGCATCGCCCTCGAGGTCGCCCTTCCGTCGGTGCTGACGGCGTTCATCGTCGGTTCCGTGCTCGGCCTCCTCGCCGGCTATCTCGGCGGCCTCTTGGACAAGGTGCTCGTCGTCGCCTTCGACTCGCTCATCTCATTCCCCGCCGTCATCCTCGGCCTCGCCCTCCTCTCGTTACTCGGCCCGTCGATCAAGAGCGTCGTCTTCGTCATCGGCCTGTCGCTCATGCCGTACTACGCCCGGTTGGTGCGCGCCCAGACGCTTTCCGAGCGGAAGAACCAGTACGTGAAGGCGCAGCGCTCGCTCGGCGCTTCCCGCACCCGAGTGCTCCGCCGCCACATCCTCCCGAACGTCATCCCCCCGCTTCTCGTCATCGTCTCGATGGACATCCCGAGCGCCATCATCATCGAAGCCGGCCTCGCCTTCCTCGGCCTCGGCGTGCAGCCGCCGACGCCCGACTGGGGGGTCATCCTCAACGACGGCTTCACCAACATCGGCACCTCCCCGTGGGAGATCGTCGGACCGATCGTCGCTCTCATCATCATGACGACCGCGTTCACCGTTCTCGGTGAGACGATGCGCGACGTGCTCGACCCGCGCCAACGCCTCCCGCGGCGCCGCCTCTTCGCACGGAAGCTCTCCTACCTCGATGTCTGAAGGGCTGAGCGGGTCGGCCTCTCCAGAGCCGGTCCTCGTTGTCGACGACCTGACGGTCGCCTACCGGAGCGGAACCTCCCGCCGCCTCGCCCTCGACCGCGTCAGCATGGCGGTCGGGGATGCCGAGATCCTCGGAGTCGTCGGCGAGTCGGGCTGCGGCAAGTCGACGCTCGGGATGACGATCTTGCGTCTCCTCCCTGCGAACGGGCGCATCGCCTCCGGCTCTATCAGCATGAGAGGCTACGGCGACCTCGGGCAGCTCTCAGGCGAGGAGATGAGGTCGGTGCGCGGCCGGGAGATCGCCACCATCTTCCAGGACCCGACGACGAGCCTCAACCCTCGCGTCTCGATCGGCACCCAGCTCATGCAGGTTCAGCGTGCGCACGCGGCCGAGCGCGACGGCGGATCGGCGACACGTCGCAGCTTCAAGGAGAACGCCCTCGCCAAGCTCAGTGAGGTCGGGCTTCCCAACCCTGCCAGGGCCTTTGACCGCTACTCGCACGAGTTCTCCGGCGGCATGCGCCAGCGCGTGATGATCGCCATGGCGTTGCTCTTCGAGCCGAAGCTGATAATCGCCGACGAAGCAACGTCCGCCCTCGACGTCACGCTCGAAGCCCAGATCCTCGAGCTGCTCATGCGTCTCAGAGAGGCCCATGGGACCTCGATGCTCTTCATCTCCCACGACCTTGGCGTCGTCTCCCAGCTATGCGACCGGGTGGCGGTCATGTACGCGGGTCGCGTCGTCGAGGAGCTACCTGGGACCGACGTCCTGGCGGCGCCTCGCCACCCCTACACCCAAGCCCTGCACGCCGCCGTGCCCAACCGGCGGACCCGCGGCCGCAGGCTGATCGCCATCGGGGGCCGCGTCCCCGACCTGTCGAGCCCGGCGGAGGCATGCAGCTTCGCCCCTCGTT
>JASHRK010000299.1 GCA_030037405.1 Acidimicrobiales bacterium
CTACTGGCCCGGGCCGCTCACGCTCGTCCTCGGACGGCGCCGCGGGAGGGCGATGCATCTCGGCGGCGACCCCCTCACCGTCGGGCTCCGCTGCCCGAGCCACCCGGCGGCTCTGGAGCTGCTGGCTGCGACCGGGCCGCTCGCCGTGACGAGCGCCAACCTGCACGGAGGCCCACCCGCGACGACGGCAGCCGAGCTGCGCGAGGTCTTTGGCGATGCCGTCCCGATCGTCGTGGACGGGGGGCACTGCGACGGCCGGGCCTCCACCGTGCTGTCGCTCGCGGGACCGAGCCCGGTCGTGCTCAGGCAGGGCGACCTGACGCTCGACGAGCTCGTCGCCGCCATGCCGGGAGGCCTCGCCCACCCTCGGGAACCGGCACCGTGAACACTACACTCGGGGCTGTGACCACGGCCTTGTCCAAGGGATCGCTTGCCGCCTTTGCCTCGGGCGTCCTTGCCTCGGACCCCGAGGTCCGCCGCCTCCTCGACGACGAGGTGGCGCGCCAGCGGACGACGATCCAGCTCATCGCCTCGGAGAACTTCACCTCCGAGGCAGTCATGGCCGCGTCCGCCTCGGTCCTCACGAACAAGTACGCCGAGGGCTACCCGGGCAAGCGCTACTACGGAGGGAACGCCGTCGCCGACCGGGTCGAGGACCTCGCAAGGTCTCGGGCGGCGAGCCTCTTCGGTGCCGAGCACGCCAACGTCCAGCCGCACGCGGGAGCGCCCGCCAACCTCGCGGCCTACATGGCCCTCGTCGAGCCGGGCGACACGATCCTCGCCATGCGTCTCGACCAGGGTGGTCACCTCACCCATGGGTCGCCGGTCAGCGTCACGGGGAAGACGTACCGTTTCGTGGCCTACGGGGTGACGCCGGCACGTCAGGACGGCTCGGGAGAGCGCATCGACCTCGACCTCGTCCGCGACCTCGCAAGGCGTGAGCGGCCCCAGCTCATAGTCGCCGGAACCACCGCCTACTCGCGCATCATCGACCCCGTCCCCTTCCGGGAGATTGCCGACGAGGTCGGGGCGAGGTTCATGTTCGACGCCGCCCATCCTGCCGGTCTCATCGCCGCCGGCGAGCACCCGAGCCCTGTCGGGGTGGCCGACATCGTCACGTTCACGACCCACAAGACGCTGCGGGGCCCGAGGGGTGGAGCGATACTCGCTCGGGCCGACCTCGCCCGTGCCGTCGACGCCGCCGTCTTCCCTGGGCTTCAGGGCGGCCCTCTCGAGCACGTCATCGCCGCCAAGGCGGTCGCCTTCGGCGAGGCGGCGCTGCCCGAGTTCAAGGACTACGCCAAGCAGGTGCGGGCGAACGCCGCGGCTCTTGCGGCGGCGCTCAGCGACGAGGGGTTCCGCATCGTCGCCGGGGGCACGGACAACCACCTCATGCTCGTCGACCTTCGTGACTTCGACGCCGATCTGACCGGCAAGACCGCTCAGGACACACTCGACCGAGCGGGCATCACATGCAACCGCAACCAGATCCCTGATGACCCGCGGCCCCCGTTCGTGACGAGCGGGCTCCGCCTCGGCACGGCCGCCGAGACGACCGCCGGCATGCGCGAGCCGGAGATGGCGACGGTTGCCCTCCTCATCAAGAGGGTGCTGCGCGACCGTGAGAACGAGGACGCCCTCGTGGCGATCCGCCAGGAGGTGCGCGAGCTGTGCGCCGCCTTCGACCCCTATCCAGGTAGCGACCCCGGCCCGCTCGGCAACCCTGGCCCGGGCGACCCCGGCCCGCTGGGCGCTTCAGGCCCGGGCGATCTCCGTCCCGGTGACGGCCTTCCCAAATGACGGTTCCGGGGTGAGCTGAGATGGGCCCGGAGCTCGCATGCGCTGCGATCGTCGGGATCGCGGCGGTGGTGACGTACGGGCTCACGTTTCTTGTCAGGCGGGTAGCAGTCGATCGGGGCCTGGTCGTGGCGCCCGACCCAAAGCGTGTCCATAGCCGCCCTACGCCGACGGCGGGTGGCGCTGCCATTGCGGTCGGTTTCGCCCTCACGTTCGTCATAGGAGGACAGCTCGGGGCGTTCCGGCACGATTTCCTCGGGACGGTGGCGCCCGCCGGGGTGATCGCCGCCGTCGGGGTGATGTGCGTGCTCGGGCTGATCGACGACGTGCGCTCCGTCTCGCCCCCGGCGAAGGTTGCCGGCCAGGTGCTCGCAGCCATGGTCCTCTACTTCTTCGGCGTCACCATGCTCGAGTTCAAGGTGCCCTTCCTGCCCGGGTTCGTCGTCCTCTCGACCTCGTTCCAGCCGCTCCTCACAGCCCTTTGGGTGGTAGGGATCGCCAACGCCGTCAACCTCATCGACGGTCTCGACGGCCTGGCTGCCGGGGTTGTCGCCATCGCCTCGGGCGCTCTTTGCATCTACGGGTTGCGGCTCATCGACCTTCGTGACCTGAGCTCCACGAACCTCGGTCCGCTCCTCGCCGCCGCCTGCTGCGGCGCCTGCATCGGGTTCCTGCCCCACAACTTCCACAGGGCGAAGATCTTCATGGGTGATACCGGGGCGATGGTCCTCGGTCTCGTCATGGCGGCCGCCACGATGGAGATCGGCGGCCAGGCCTACACGGACTACTCGGGGACGGCTTACTTCTTCTTCGCCCCCCTCATCGTCCCGGTCGTGATCCTCGGCGTGCCCATCCTGGACACGGCATTTGCCGTCGTCCGGCGGACGATCCGGCGCGTGAAGGTCACCGAGCGCGACCTCGAACACGTCCACTACCTGCTCATGCGGCTCGGCCACGGCCACAGGAGGGCCGTCCTGCTCCTTTGGACCTGGACGTTCATCTTGTCGGGTCTCGTTCTCTTCCCGACCTTCTATCCGCGCTGGGATGCCGCCTTGCCCTTTGCCATGGGCGTGCTCGCCATCGGTCTCGTCACCTTGTTCCGACCTTGGAGCCACAGGCGGGGAGAGCTCTCGCCGGAGCAAGAGTTGCTTGCAGCCGCTCACGAGGCCCGCGCCACGGGAAGGCCCGGTGAGATGGCCACGCTCCCGGCTGGCAGCGGCACGGAGCAGGAGGACTTCGGGCACCGGCGAGGAGACAACCGTCGTTTTGCCCGGCACCACCCTCCGATGCGAGGATAGACGCGCTTCTTCGCCGGACTGGCTGCGGGCTCCTGCCTCGCGGCTCTTATGGTCCGAACCCGATCGCAAGAGTAAATGTGAGCCAGCAGCGCCGCCGGTAACCCGAGGTGACTCGGATCTTGTGCGGCGGCGCCGTGAGGAGTTGACCACCAGGAGATGAACGGACTGACGGCCCTTATCGAGCAGTTCACGCTGCCCGAGCTCGCCCGGGTCCTGCGGCGCTCCGTGCTCGTCTCGCTCGCGCTTGCCACCATCGCCTTCGTCGTCGCCCTCTTCGTGAGCTCCCCGCTCGCATCGCTCGGGATCTGCCTCGGGCTCGGGCTCGGGATCCTGAACATCCGCCTCGTGACCGCCCAGACGGCCAAGGTGGCGACGACGTCGCCTGCCCGCCCGGTCCGTGCGCTCGCCTCGATGACGATCGTCCGTCTCGGTGTCATGACGGCCGTCGTCATCGGGCTCGCCATCGTCTCGGTGCCCCTCGGCATGGGGACGATCCTCGGGGTGATGATCTTCTACCTCGCCTTTATCGGCAACCTCATCGGAGTGGCGTTGCGCCACAAGGCCGCCTGATGCCGGGCCTCGTAGCCGCGGTCAACATCCAGCCGGGGGCCGCCGTCCAGCGGCACTTCCTCGGCATGACCTTCAACGTGGGCGACCTCTTCGCCGTCGGCGTCGCCGCCCTCGTCATCGTCATCTTCGGGTTCGTGCTGCGGGCGAAGGCGACCTCGGGCGTGCCCGGCAAGTTCCAGCTCATCTTCGAGACGATCGTCGGTGCCGTAGAGAACCAGGTCGACTCGTCGATGGGCCCTCCGGGCGAGTTCGTCGTCCCCCTTGCCGTGACGCTCTTCGTCTTCATCCTGCTCTGCAACTGGTTCGACGACATCCCGACGACCCTTCCCGGCCACTTCGCCTTCCTCGCTTCTCCAACAGGGGACATCAACCTGCCGTTGGCGATGGCGGTGATCGTCATCCTCCTCATGCACTTCACCTGGGTCCGCCTCCACGGCCTGAAGAGCTACCTCGGCCACTATCTGAAGCCCTACTGGTTCCTCGCCCCGATAAACGCCATCGAGGAGCTCGTCAAGCCGCTGACCCTGACCCTCCGTCTCTTCGGCAACATCTTCGCCGGCGGGATCCTGATCGCCCTCATCGCGGCGTTCCCGGCAAAGTGGATCCTCCCGATCCCGCTCCTTCAGACGCTCTGGAAGGTCTTCGACACCTTCTTCGTGGCTCCCGTGCAGGCGTTCATCTTCAGCCTGTTGACGCTCATCTACATGCAGTCCGCGGTGACCGGCGGGCACTGAGCAGAAGGTCTCGAGACACTCACACTGCGCCAGGTGGCGCAGCCAACACAGGAGAAGACAAACGGAAAATGGCAGCTGAGACCATCGAGAAGGCGATCCAGACAGCGGGCGCCATGGTTGGCGGGGGCCTCGCGCTCGGAGGCGGCGCCGTCGGAGCCGCCATCGGGGACGGCTTGGCCGGCAGCCAGACGATCGCAGGCGTTGCCCGGCAGCCGGAGGCTCAAGGCCGCCTGATGACGGTCATGTTCCTCACGGTCGGCCTCTGCGAGGCGATGTACGTCATCAATCTCGCCTTCATGGCCTACTTCGTGTTCGTGCTCGCCAAGTCGACCTAGGAGCGCTTGCGCACATGCCGACAGGCAGCATCTTTCTCATCCCGAACGGCACCTTCCTCGCCGAGCTGGTCGCCTTCCTGCTCGTGCTGGCAGTCTTCGCCAAGTGGATCCTTCCCTACCTGCGCAGGATGATGCGGGAGCGCGAGGAGCACATCCGCAACTCGATCGACGCGGCCGAGCAGGCTCGGGTGGACGCCGCCGCCACCGCCCGAGAGCGCCACGAGGCGCTCGATGCCGCCCGCCAGGAGGCGCGCCAGATCGTCGAGCAGGCGAACGAGGTGGCCGAGCAGCTGAGGGAGGAGGCCCGCGAGCGGGGCGAGGCCGAGTACGAGCGCCTCCTCCAGGCGGCACGGGCCGAGATCGAGCTCGAGCGCCAGCGGGCGCGGGACGAGGTCATGAACGAGGTCG
Organism: Acidimicrobiales bacterium; assembly: GCA_030037405.1. Classification (GTDB taxonomy): domain Bacteria; phylum Actinomycetota; class Acidimicrobiia; order Acidimicrobiales; family Bog-793; genus JOPF099. The sequence continues at coordinate 5,143 of JASHRK010000299.1, forward strand.
GCGATCTCGTGCTCCGTGCCGCCGAGCGAGTCATAGGCGAAGGCCTCGACGACGCCCGCCACCGCGCTCTCGTGGACGAGGCGATCATCGCTGCCCAGAGCGGAGGGGACGCCGGCTGATGCTGGAGCTGGTTCGTGGCTACGCGACGGCCGTCTTCGACGAAGTCGAGCCCACAGACGGCCTCGCGGGACTGTCCGCCGAGCTGAGGAGCCTGAGCGGAGTCCTCGTCTCCTCGGAGATGTTGCGCCAGGCGCTGACAGACAGCCAGATACCGGCCACCGAGAGGGCCGACGTGCTGAGGGAGCTGCTCGAGACGAAGGCGGGTGGGCCCTTCGTCGCCCTCGTCACCTTCCCCGTCGAGAACGAACGGGCGGCAGAGCTCCCGAAGACCTATGGGACCCTCCTCGAGCTCGCCGAGGCGAGGGTGGAGCGGTCCGCCGCCGGGCAGCCGCTCGAGCCAGAGCCTCCGATCGGGCGCTCGGGAGCACTGGAGAGGATCAGGGGCTACGCCGAGCGCGTCTTCGAACGCATCGGCGACCCGGCGCAGGTCGGCGTGCTCGAGGACGAGCTCTTCCGGATCGCCCGCATCCTCGAGGGGTCGCGTGACCTCCGCTCAGCTCTCGCCGACCAGCAGGTCCCCTTGCACGTCCGGCTCTCGTTGCTGGCGGAGCTTCTCGAACACAGGGCGCGCCCGGAGACCGCCGTCCTCGTCGGCTACACCATTCGCGCCGGGCGAGCCCGCGACGTGGCCGGAGCGGTCGAGTACCTCGCCTCGCTCGCCGTGGCAGAGAGGGGGCGACGCGTCGGGCACGTCCGAGCCGCCGTGGAGCTCGACGACGACGAGCGGGCGAGGCTTGCCGAGGCGCTCTCGCGCCGGACCCGGCGCACGGTCGAGCTCCGGGTAACGATCGATCCTTCCGTGATCGGAGGTATCGATGTCGGCGTCGGGGACACCGTCATCGACGGCACCGTCCGCCACCGCCTCGAGCAGCTGCGCGACACCATCTTGCAACTGCGATGACGGACGACCCTAGCGAGAGAGACGAAGAGATGCCCGAGCTCATGATCTCCCCAGAGGAGATCGAAGCCGCCCTGCGGCGCCATATCACCGACTACAGCTCCGAGATCCGTGCCGAGCAGGTGGGTCGTGTCTCCGAGGTCGGCGATGGCATCGCCCGAGTCATAGGGTTGCCGAACGCCCAGGTGAACGAGCTTCTCGAGTTCGAGGACGGCACCGTCGGCCTCGCCCTCAACCTCGACGAAGAGACCATCGGCGCCGTCGTCCTCGGCTCGGTCGATGGCATCGACGAGGGCCAGGTGGTGCGGGCGACGCACCAGATCCTCTCGGTCCCCGTCGGCGACGGTCTTCTCGGTCGCGTCGTCGACCCGCTCGGCAACCCGCTCGACGGTAAGGGGGCCGTCGCCGACGTCGAGATGCGATTGGTCGAGATCCAGGCGCCGGGGATCGTCAAGCGTCAGCCTGTGAAGCAGCCCTTGCAGACTGGCATCAAGGCGATCGACTCGATGACCCCGATCGGGCGGGGTCAGCGGGAGCTCATCATCGGCGACCGCAAGACCGGCAAGACGACGATCGCCGTCGACGCCATCTTGAACCAGCGAGGCGAGGGCGTGAAGTGCATCTACGTCGCCGTCGGGCAGAAGGGATCGACCGTGGCGCAGACGGTGTCGACCCTCGCCGAGCACGGCGCTCTCGAGTACACCGTCGTGGTCGCCGCGCCCGCCTCGGAGCCGGCGCCGTTCAAGTACCTCGCCCCCTACTCGGGCTGCGCCATGGGTCAGCACTGGATGGAGAAGGGCGAGCACGCCCTCATCGTCTACGACGACCTCTCCAAACAGGCGGAGGCGTACCGCCAGCTCTCGCTCCTCCTGCGGCGGCCTCCGGGTCGCGAGGCCTACCCCGGAGACGTCTTCTACCTCCACAGCCGGCTGCTCGAGCGGGCGGCCAAGCTCTCCGAGGAGATGGGTGGAGGGTCGCTCACCGCCTTGCCGATCATAGAGACGAAGGCGGGCGACATCTCCGCCTACATCCCCACCAACGTCATCTCGATCACCGACGGGCAGATCTTCCTCGAGACCGACCTGTTCTACTCCGGCGTCCGCCCGGCAATAAACGTCGGCAATTCCGTCTCCCGGGTGGGCGGGAACGCTCAGGTTCGAGCGATGCGGACGGTCTCGGGCACGCTCAAGATCGACCTCGCCCAGTTCCGCGAGCTCGAGGCCTTCGCCACCTTCGGCTCCGAGCTCGACAAGGTCTCCCAGGCGCAGCTCGACCGGGGCTACAGGCTCACCGAGCTCCTGAAGCAGGGTCTGAACGAGCCTCTCCCCGTGGAGGAACAGGCGATCGTCATCTATGCGGGAACACGCGGCCATGTCGACTCCATCCCCGTCGAGGACGTGCGGCGCTACGAGCAGGAGCTGCGGGCACACTTCCGGGCCAGGCATCCCGACCTTCTCGAGGAGATCCGCAAGACGGGGCAGCTGCCGGACGAAGGCAAGTTGAACGCTGCCATCGAGGAGCTAACGCAGTCCTTCGTCCCCGAGGAGGGCTAGCAGGTGGCAGGCGGTCAGGAGCGCGTCCTCCGGCGGAGGATTCGTACCGTCGAGGCGACGAAGAAGATCACCCGCGCCATGGAGCTGATAGCTGCTTCGCAGATGGTTCGCGCCCAGAGCCGCATTGCCGGGTCGAGGCCCTACCTTGCTGGGATCGAACGGCTCCTGGCGGACATTGCAGCCGACGGATCTACCCCGGCCCGCCTCATGGGGGTGCCGCAGTCGCCGGAGAACGTCGCCGTCATCGCCATCGTCTCCGACCGCGGTCTGTGCGGCGGCTACAACGCCTTCGTGCTGCGCAGCGCCGAGCGCATCGTTCGCACAGGGGAGGGAGCTGGCCGGAGCTACCGACTCGTCGGGGTGGGGAAGAAGGCGGCCGGCTACTTCCGTTTCCGCGGCAGGGCGCTCGACGAGGCTTTCATGATGGGCGATCGTCCGAGCTACGAGGACGCCCGCGCCATCGCAAGAACCGTCGTCCCGCCGTTCATGACCGGTTCCCTCGACCTCGTGCAGGTGGTGTCGACACGTTTCGTCTCGCTCGGGACACAGGTCGTAGAGACACGCCAGCTCCTCCCTCTCGAACCCCCCGGAACGAGCCAGCAGGGAGGCGACGGAGCGGCCGGCGGTGCGGCCGGCGGTGCGGCCGGAGGCGAGGGAAGTGCCGGCGCCTCCGCGGCCGCCGGGGAGGACGACCCGCTCGCAGGCGGCGGCTACTTCGAGTTCGAGCCGGCGCCCGAGGAGCTCCTCTCGCTTCTCGTGCCCCGCTACGCCGAGGCGGCCATCTACGGGGCGCTTCTCGAGGCGTCGGCCTCCGAGC
>JASHRK010000300.1 GCA_030037405.1 Acidimicrobiales bacterium
ACCTTCGCGGTCCGAACGGCGCGGGCAAGACGAGCCTGCTTCGCCTTTGCTGCGGTCTGCTCCCCCTCCATTCCGGCGAGGCCGTCGTGCTCGGTCAGGACCTTGCCGCCGACCGGCGCGCCGTGCGGCGGAGTGTCGCCCTCCTCGGCCACGAGAGCTTCCTGTACGACGAGCTCACGGTCGAGGAGAACCTGCGCTATGCGCTGAGGGCGTGCGGGGAGGACCCGGGCGCTGCGGCCGGAGCCGCCAGGCGCCTCGGGCTGGGCGGTCGGCTCGCTTCCTCCCAGGTGGCGAAGCTCTCCGCCGGGCAGCGGCGCCGAGCTGCGCTCGCCGTCCTCGCGGCCCGCAAGGTCGGGCTCTGGCTCCTCGACGAGCCGCACGCCGGCCTCGATCAAGAAGGCCGCGACCTTCTCGACCAGCTGATCCTCGAGTCGCGGGAGCAGGGCCGTACCGTCCTCCTCTGCTCGCACGAGCACGAACGGGCAGTGGGCCTTTCGGATCGTGTCATCCAGATCGCAGGCGGCCGTGTCGTGGAGGAGCCGGCCCGTGTGGCGTGACGCCTGGCTCGTGGCCGGAAAGGACCTGCGGATCGAGCTTCGCTCTCGAGTTGCGATCAACCAGGTGATCCCGTTCGCCGCCGCCGTCGTGCTGCTCTTCGGCCTCGCTCTCGGACCGAATCGCGCCGTGCTCGAGCCTCTCTCGGCGGGACTGTTCTGGGTGGCGGTGCTGCTGTCGTGCATCCTCGCGACCCAACGGAGCTTCGCCGTCGAGTCGTCCGGCGGAGCGCGCGACGGTCTCAGGCTCTCGGGCCTCGATCCGGCGGGCGTGTTCCTCGGCAAGGCCGCTGCCGTCTTCGTCGAGCTCGTCGTGCTCGAGGCGGTCCTCGCCCTCGGGGTGGCCGTGCTCTACGGGACCCACCTGGCGGGGGCCGGCGTCCTCGTCGCCGCTTGCGCCCTCGCCACCGTGGGGCTGGCGGCTCTCGGGATGATCTACGGCGCAGTCTCGAGCTCGCTTCGCGTCAAGGAGACGCTCCTTCCTCTTCTCTTCCTCCCCGTCTCCGCCCCCGTCCTTCTCGGGGCGACGAAGGCCTGGCAGGACGCGCTCGCCGGCAGGCCCGGGAGCAGCGGCGGGTGGCTCTCTCTCCTCGCTGTCTTCGCGGTGCTCTACGTGACGATCGGCGTCGCCGTGTTCGAACCACTCCTGGAGGACACATGATCTCCGGACACATGACCACCAGCTCGAGACGCATGGCCTCGAGCCGTCTCCTCAACGTCGTGGGGATCCTCGCCCTCGTGGGTGTGGCCTTCACCGTCTGGCTCGGGCTCTGGATCACGCCCAACGCCGAGTACTTCGGCAACCTCGTGCGCCTCTTGTACATCCACCCGCCGATGGCCTGGGTGGCCTTCATCGCCTACGGGATGGCGTTCCTGTCGAGCCTGCTCTACCTCTGGCCGAGGACGCGCGACCTGCGGCTCGACCGCCTTGCCGGAGCCTCGGCCGAGGTCGGGGTGGTCTTCACCGGGCTCACGCTCGCAACCGGCTCGATCTGGGGGCGGCCGACCTGGGGAGTCTGGTGGACTTGGGACCCGCTGCTCACGGCGACGGCGCTCTTGTTCGTGCTCTACCTCGGCTACCTGGCGTTGCGCCGCGTCCCAGGTGAGCGGGAGACCGTCGCCCGCCGGAGCGCCATCGCCGCCCTCGTCGCCTTCGTCGACGTGCCCATCGTCTACTTCTCGGTGTCCTGGTGGCGAAGCCTTCACCAGCCGCCCACAGTCGACCTGTCCGGGAGGCATCTCTACGTCCACGGCTCGATGGCCTGGACCCTCCTGCTCGGGTTCGTCTCCTTCACCCTTGCGTACGTCTGGTTGACCGCCCGCCGCTACCGCCTCGCCGCCCTGAGCGACCGCGAGGCGGAAGAAGGGCTCTCGCGCGCCATCGACGAACGGCGCGCCGAAGCGGAGAGCTTCGTGTGAGCCCTTACGTCGAAGCCGGATACCTCGTGGTGCTCGTCTCTCTCTCCAGCTACGCGATTAGTCTCTTTGCCCGCGAGCGGGCTGCCCGTCGACGGCTCAGGCCTGGCAACCGCTCCGAGGACTCCGGGATGAAGAGCGAATGAGCGAGATACGACCGACTCGGGCGCGCGCGACGAGGCGCCTAAAGCTGGCGGGTCTCGTCATCGTCGCCGCCATCGGGTTCCTCCTCTACAAGGGGCTCACGTCCGCCATCGTCTTCTTCAAGACTGCGAACGAGGCCATCGCGCAGCGTGCCCAGCTCGGCAACTCCACCTTCCAGCTCGAGGGGACGGTCCTCCACGGCACGGTCCACCGCCGGGGCAGCAACCAGGTGCTGTTCGAGATCCGCCAGGGTGGTGTGACGATCGACGTCGACAACACCGGCGACCCTCCCCAGCTGTTCCGTCCCGGCCTACCGGTGGTGGTCGTCGGGCATTTCGTCGGCAAGAGCGACCGTTTTGCCTCGGACCAGATAATGGTCAAGCACTCCCAGGAGTACATCGCCGAGCATCCGAACCGGGTGAAGGGCGACCCCGGCTCAGCCACCGGCACTCATTCGTGAACGCGATACTCGGCCAGATCGGTGTCGCCCTCGGGCTCGTCTCGGCCTCCGGCGGGGTCGCCGGGCTCCTCCTCGGGCTTGCCCTCCGGCGTGACGCCCTGTTGCGCGCGGCCCCGAAGGCGATCTTCGGGATGATCGCAGGCGTGCTCCTCGCCACCTTCGCGATGGAGCACGCCCTCCTCACCCACGACTTCTCGATCGCCTACGTCGCCAACAACAACAGCCGGCAGACGCCGCTTCTCTACGACATAACGGGAATGTGGTCCGCCCTGCAGGGGTCGATCCTCCTCTGGGTGCTCGTGCTCACGGGCTATCTGGCTGCGATGGCATGGCGGGTGCGCAGGCGGGTCACCGACCACGTCGTCGCCTGGGCGACGGTCGCCGGAATGGGGGCGGCCGTCTTCTTCTTCGCCTTGATGGCCGGACCGGCGAACCCGTTCACGACCGTCGCCGGAGCCAAGCCCTCCAACGGGCTTGGGCCGAACCCGCTCTTGCAGAACAACGTCCTCGTCGCCTTCCACCCGGTCTTCCTCTATCTCGGCTACGTCGGCTTCACGATCCCCTTCGCCTTCGCCATCGGGGCGCTCGTGACCGGGCGCCTCGGCGAGGGCTGGCTCGTAGAGACGCGGCGATGGGCCGTCATCGCCTGGGCCTGCCTGACGATCGGCATAGTGCTCGGGGCGTGGTGGTCCTACCAGGTGCTCGGATGGGGGGGCTTCTGGGCCTGGGACCCCGTCGAGAACGCCGCCCTCCTGCCCTGGCTCTGCGCGACCGCCTACCTCCACTCCGTGATGGTGCAGGAACGCCGGGGCCTTCTTCGCGTGTGGAACATCTCGCTTCTCGTCGCGACGTACGCG
>JASHRK010000301.1 GCA_030037405.1 Acidimicrobiales bacterium
GCGAGCAGAGCTGAGGGAAGCGGTCGACGTGTTGATGCCGGAACCCGATCAGGACACCGTCGAAGCGCTCCGGCGGCTCGCCGGTGCAGAGACGCTGAGCGGGAACCCGGACTCGGATCGTCTCGCTTCAGAGGCGCTCATCCTCGGGCAGGAGCTCGACGTCGATACCGCCCTTCTCGCCGGGCTCTTCGCGACACGGGGCACTGCCGCGAGCGTCGCCAACCGTCCCGCCGAGGCCGTCGCATACTACGAGCGGGCGGCCCGCCTCGCCGAGCAGGTGGGGGACCTCGGCACCGCCGCCAACGCCCTTCTCAACCTTGCCGACGACCTCACCTCGACCGACCCGCTCGGTGCGGCCGACGCCGCCCGCAGCGCCGCCGCCCACTCACGACGCGGCGGGCGGCACTACGACCTGGCCTACGCCACCGCCAACCTCTCCGTTGCCCTGCTGGAGCACGGCGACTGGGACGAGGCGGAGGCGGCCGTCGTCGACGCCTTGGCCGAGCAACTGGTAGAAGACGAGCTCGTCAGGGCACAACTGTGCTGGATAGCGACTCTCCGCGGAGATGCCGATGCCGTCGGCGCCCTGTTCGAGTCACTGCCGCGCCTCCTCGAGAGCGAGGACCCGCAGACCCAGACGAAGGTCCGGCTGCTCAAGGCACTCGCCGCCACGGTGCGAGGCGACGCCGCCGAGGTGCTCGCCGAGACGACGGCAGCCCTCGCCCTATCCGACGCCCTCGGCATCCGCCACGAGAACGTCCGCTGGGCTTGGCCCCTCGCGGCGCGAGCTGCCCGTTCCCTCCGTGACGACGCCGCCCTCGACTCCCTTGTCGCCATGCTCGACGCCCATCCGATCGGGCATGTCCCGCCTGGCCTGCGAGCGTCCCGCTCGCTCGCGAGAGCACTTCGTTCCGCGGACCGGGGTGAGGCCGGTGCCGCCCCTCTTCTCGCGGCGGCGGTCACTGCTCTTCGTGCTGCCACGAATCCCTACCACCTTGCCCACGGCCTCGTCGACCAGGCCGAGCATTTTGTTCGCGTGGGTGAGAGCCGGGCGGCCGAGGCCGCCCTTGCAGAGGCGCGGGAGATCGCAACGAAGCTTCGCTGCTCGCCGCTCTCGCGGCGCGTCGAGGCAGTCTCTGCCGAGCCGGCCCGGCTCTCCTGAGAACGCTCGGCCCTCGCCTTCAGTCAGTCGAGGCTTCGCTGCGTCGCCCAGCGGGTCAGCTGGTGCCTGCTCGAGAGCTGGAGCTTACGGAGCACCGCCGAGACGTGCGACTCCACGGTCTTGACCGATATCGAGAGCTCTGTCGCGAGCTCCCTGTAGGAGTAGCCGCGGGCGATGAGGCGCAGCACCTCGCGTTCGCGCCCCGTCAACCGGTCGAGGTCGGGATCGCCCGTCGCCGGCGCCGTGTCACCTGTGCTCCCCGCCATCTCGGTGAAGGCGTCGAGCACGAAACCGGCGAGCCGCGGCGAGAAGACCGCGTCCCCAGCGGCCACCCGCACGACGGCGGCGACGAGATCGGGCCCCGAGATCGTCTTCGTCACATAACCCCGAGCTCCGGCGCGTATGACCGAGATCACGTCCTCGGGGGCATCCGACACCGAGAGGGCGAGGAAGCGGACCCGCTCTGTGCCCGGGAGACTCCGTACCGCCTCGACGACGGCCCGCCCGCCTCCCCCGGGCAGATGCACGTCGAGGAGCACCACGTCGGGCAGCCGCTCGGCGATGAGCTCGACGGCCGCTTCGACCTCGTCGGCCTCGCCGGCGAGGACGACGCTCTCTCCGAGCTCGGCCTTCACTCCTGCACGGAAGAGGCCGTGGTCGTCGACGAGAAAGACACGGGGAGGCGCCCCTTCACCCGTCACAGCGGACGGGGCGTCATGTTCTCGACGGGGTCGAGTGCCCGCGCCCTACCATGGGGAGGCACAGCTCGACCTCGGTGCCTTCGCCTGCGCGCGACCGGACGATCGCCGTCCCACCAAGACGCGCGATGCGGCCCCGCACCGACTCGGCGAGCCCCTTGCGGTCCGCCGGCACCTCCGCCTCCACGAAACCCCGTCCCCTGTCGCGCACGAAGAGCGAGACGCTCTCCTCCTCCACCTCGGCGTAGACGGAGACGAGCTGGGTACCGGACCACTTGGCGGCGTTCACGGTGGCCTCCTTGCCGGCGGCGAGCAGCCCGCGCAGGCGGTCGTCGAGCGGGCAGTCACCGACGAGGACCGTGTCGACCTCCACTCCGTGGGCGCTCTCGACTTCGTTCTGGATCCGCTTCAGCGCCGCCGCGAAGGTCTTGTCCTCCCGCGCGCCCGATCCCGGCACCTCGCCGTCGAAGAGCCATGCTCGCAGCTCGCGCTCCTGCGCCCTCGCGAGCTGGACGACCTGCTGGGGCTTGTCGGCATGGCGCTGGATGAGGGCGAGCGTCTGGAGGACCGAGTCGTGCACGCGGGTGGCGAGGTCGGCACGCTCCTCGGCCCTCGCTCTTGCCTGTCGCTCGGACACGAGATCGCGGGCGAGCCGGAGCCACCAGGGGCCGAAGAAGACCACGATTGCGGCGATCACGAGGAGAAGCCCCCCGAGCGGGCGGAGCGACACCACCCTCCTCGTGTCATGGACGACGAGCATGACAAAGCCACCCGTGAGGAGCGCCAGCCCGAGGAGGAGGCGGAACCGCAAGTGGCGGTGGGGCGTGCCGGACGTCTCGAGCTTGCTCGTGAGCGGGGCGACGGCTTGGTGGAGGAGGACTTGTTCGGGTGGGGTGGCGTTTCTCCAGATGAGGAGGAGACCGGCGGCGCTGATGACGAGCGACCAGAAGAACGAGTTCACCCAGGAAGCGCCGAGGGCAGAGCTGACGAGCACGAGGATGACGAGGAGCGGGACGGCGGCGACGGCGACGGTGAGACCGCGGCGATCGCTTGCGGCGCGGGCAGCGATTGTGGCGTCGTCGCCTTCGAGGGGGATGAACAGCCAAGCCACCACGTAGGCGGCGATCCCGAGGCCGCCGCTCAGGGCGAGGAGGACGAAGACGACGCGTACCACCGTGACGTCGCAGCCGATCCGGTTCGAGATGGGAGCGGACAGGCCGCCGACGAGCCGGGTCTCGACGCTACGGCGCCACGGTCCGCGCCCTCGTTGCCAGCGGTCGCGGCGAGCCGTGTCGTCGTCGCGGTGCTGACGGTGAAACGTCGGCTCGTGTCTGGACGGATTCTTCGGTGCGGTGTCGATGCACTCGATGATCGCGCGCCCTGAGAAAAGGTGGTATCAGGGATCTCCCTGAGGCCCCGGGGGCGGTCACACTGGAAATCCGGGTCATCCCCGATTCCAAGCCTGCCGGCGTCGGCTCATGATCGCTCCATGACCACATACGACTTCAACGAAGGAAGGAGCGCCCCCCCACCACAGGAGCGTCCCGTCGACCCCAGTCACCGCCTCCGGCGGGCACGCGACGGGCGCCTGCTCGGTGGGGTGGCGGCCGGTGCTGCCGACTGCCTCGACCTCGACGTCACCCTCGTCCGGATAGCAATAGTCGTCCTGGCTCTGTTCGGCGGGCTGGGCTTGCCCCTGTACATCGCGGCGTGGCTCCTGATCCCGGAAGAGGGGGCTGACAGTTGCGTGCTCGCCGATCTCATCCATCCCGCGAGCCCGGCCTGAAGGGATCACGTTGTTCAAGAACATGGAGACGGACCGCAAGCGAGCGGAGAGAGACCGCCAAGGAGACTTAAGGAAATGCTCTATTCGAATGCTCGCGACGACATTCGCATCGGGGACACGGAAAGGAGGGAGATGGCCGACCTGCTCGGCAAGCACTACTCCGACGGCAGGCTCGACGACGTAGAGTTCAACGAGCGCATGGAGCGGGCGATGGCCGCCAAGACGAGAGGCGACCTGAAAGGTCTGCTCTCGGACCTTCCCCCACTCGGCCTCCCCGTGACCATGCCCACCTCCCCTCCACGGACGCGCCGGCTGCTGCGAACAGTGGCCGTCATCGGTCTTGTTGTCATGGCCCTCTTCGCCGTCAGTGCGACCGCCAGCATCGCGCTCCATCCCTGGCGCTTCTGGCACCTGCCCTGGCTGCTGTTCGCGATCATCGCCGCAGTGGCCTTGTGGTGCACCCGGGGCAGGCGCCGGCATGGGGGTGCTGCTGCAGCTCGTGCGGCGCGGGGCGGTGGGGGAGACGAGACCTAGCTAGCTCAGGTCGCGGCCGGCCCGATCACCCTCTCGATGGCAGCGACCCGGCGGGCCAAGGGAGCGGCGAGGAGGAGCATGACGACGCATTGGGCGGCTCCCGCGACGATGAGCGGGAGCCGCAAGCCTCCCAACGTGGCAAGAGCGCCGGCGGCAAGCGCCCCAGTCGGGGCCGCTCCCCAGACGATCCCCCGCCAGGCCGCTCCAACCCGCCCCATCAGCTCGTCGGGGGTCACACGCTGGCGCAGAGAGATGGCGAGGACACCTCCGCAGCCGACGGCGAAGCCCACCAACGAGAAGGCAGCACCTGCCAGCAGCCAGCTCCGGGCGGCCGCCATGACGAGATAGCTGGCGCCTGACAACCCCGCACAGCCGAGCAGGATCCAGACGCTCTTCACCCGGTGGGCGATCCGGTGCGTCGAGACTCCGCCGGCGACGTTCCCCACTGCTTGGGTGGCGAGGAAGACGCCGTAGAACTCGGGACGGACCCCCCAGTCGCGTGTGGCAACGAGCACGAGGATGCCTGAGACGAGGCCCTGCAGGCCGGCGAGGGACGCGATGAGGGAGACGAGCACTCGGAGCATGGGGTCGGCTAGGAGGCTCCGGAAGCCTTCGAGAGGCTTTGGGCGCTCCCGTGTGACAGCCGGCCGATTGGTCCGGAGCCCGAAGAGCGTCAGGCCTGAGCCAGCCATCGTGACGGCGTCGGCAAGAAACGGAAGGGCGCGAAAGACAGTGAAGGTCGCGGCGCCCACGACCGGTCCGGCGAGGTTCTCTGTGGCTGCCTCCGTGCCGAAAAGGACGCCGTTTGCCCGGTTGAACTGCGAGCTCGTGACCATCTCGGGTACTGACGCTTGCGAGGCGGCGTAGTAGACCGCTCGGATGCTCGCGTTCACGAAGACGAAGACGATGAGGAGGGCGAGGTCGATCTCGTGGAGCAGCACGAGTGCAGCCATGGCGCCGAGGGCGAGCGCCCGGACGACGTTGGAGACCGCCATGACCCTGCCGCGCTCGAAGTGGTCGGCGAGCACCCCGGCATGGAAGGCAAGAAGGAGCCAGGGGACGAGACTGGCGGCGACGACGGCGGACACAGCGAGCGGGCGGGGGTCGACGACGACGGCGAGAAGGGGCACCGCTCCGTAGATGAAGCCGTCCCCGAGGCTCGAGACGGCAAAGGTCGCCCAGAGGCGGCGGAAGGGCCTTCCGAACTTCGACTGGCTGATGCTGCCCTGACCGGCAGCTGCGTGGCGGGGGACGTGGTGACGTGACGCCGTGTGGCGGGGGATATGGCGGCGTGACACCGCATGCCGCGGTCTCGCCCGGTGCTTCGCGGCTTGGCTCGGTGTCTCTGCAATGTGGACCCTGTCGGCCCCGTCGTCCCTCACGGCATCCACTCCGTCCAGGGACCTGTCCTCGCCGCCAGTTTCCCTTGTCGCGGCACGACGGTCGGGAAACTCTCTGGCTAGTTCCTAAAGCCTCCCGGCCGTCGTACCGATAACTCAACTAGAACCTTCACCGTGGGCAACCGGCCAAGGTCAGGTCCTCGACGCGACTGGTTCAGTCGCATGTCATTAA
>JASHRK010000302.1 GCA_030037405.1 Acidimicrobiales bacterium
AAGGAAGGTGCCGAGGGTGATCTCGTGGCGGATGGCGAGATAGCCCCCGAGGGCGAGGATCGCCACCTGCCCGAGAGAGGGGATCGCCTCGAGAAGGGGCTGATAGCGCGCCTCCAGCCGTACAGCCCGCATCTGGGAGCCGTACAGGGTCTTTGCCGCCCCCACGACCCGCTCCAGCTCGCGCCGCTCCTGCCCGAAGGCCTTCACGACGCGGACGCCGCTCACCCCTTCGTCGACGATCTGGGCTACGTCGCCCTCCCGTTGCTGGCCGTCCCAGGTCGCCGGGAAGACCCGCCAACGCATCCTGTAGGAGACGACGAGCAGTGCGGGTGCGACCACGAGCCCGACGGCGGCGAGCAGCGGGCAGAGGTAGAGCATCACCGCGAGGGAGATGACCATCAAGAGCACGTTCCCGCTCATGATCGGGAAGAAGGCGAGCAACCCCTGCACGAGCGTCGAGTCGGAGTTCGCCCGGGCAACGAGCTGTCCTGTGGGCATCCGGTTGAGGTTGTCGAAGTCCATCGCCTGCAGGTGGTCGTGCATGTCGTTGCGGAGGTCGTACTGGACGGCGAGCCCGATCTTTCCTCCCCGGTACCGCCGGATGTAGGCGAAGCCGAAGCCCGCCACCGAGAGGGCGACGAGAAGCACGAGCCAGGGCCAGAGAGGCGAGGTGTGGGCGAGGATCGACCCGTCCACTATCTGGCGTTCCACGAGGGGGACGATCGCCTGGCAGGTGCTCCCGACAAGCGAGGCGGCGATTGCGAGCGCGAGGTCTCGGCGGTGGCGCATCATGTAGCCCCAGAGCCGCCTGACCCATCCCTTTCCGGCTCCTCCCTTGCCGGCCCGTTCCTTGCTCGCCTCTCCCCTTGCGGTTGCGCCTCGTGCCTGGCTCATCGGGACCGCTCTGCCTGCCGCTCGTCGAGCGCCCGGCCCAGCCTGACGAGCTCGGCGACGAGCGAAGAGGGGTCCTCGGTCCTGAGGGCGATCTCGTCCAGGCGGGCCACCATCCTCGCCTCGACCTCGGCCAGCACGCTCTCCCCCTCCTTCGTGAGGGTGAGGCTGCTCGCCCGGTGATCGGCGGACACAGGGCTCTTAGTGATCAGCCTGCGCTTGACGAGAGCGTCGACCGAGGCGCTCACAGTCGGCCTGCCGAGGGCGAGGCCCTCGGCGAGGCGTGAGGCGCGCTCCTCCCCCGAGGCGATGGCGGCCATCACGCGGTAGTGGGCGAGGCTGAGCTCGCCGGAAGCACGCTCCAAGAGGCGCGAGATCCGCGCCAGGGCACGGACGGCCTCCGTGTGCTCCTCGCTCGGTCCAGGACGCGGCACGCCACTACCTTAGCAAGATAGTTCGTTACTCGAACTATCCTCGGTCCACCCCGCTGTTACTACCTCTCGGTACCGTGGCGGGCATGCCGAGTCCTGCCCTGCCCTCCGCCAACGACAGGGGACACATCCGTCTCTCCTATGCGATACCCGTTCCGATCGGGGCAGGGGAGACGGCGCGTGCCGAGATATGGGTGAGCACGCGAAGGAGGCGCTACGCGCAGGCCCACCTCGAGCGGGGCCTCGTCGTAGTGGTCGTCCCCTCCCGCTGCTCGGTACGGGAACGAGAGGAGCTGGCGGTGAGCCTCACCCGGCAGCTCCTCACCCGTGCCGGTCGTCGCCAGGTCACCTCCGACGAGGCCCTCGAGCGACGAGCTCACGTCCTCTCGGACAGGTACCTCGGCGGCGTCAGGCCGACCTCGATCAGGTGGGTGACCAACCAGGCGAGGCGCTGGGGCTCTTGCACCCCCGCCACCGGGGCGATCCGCCTCTCCTCCCGTCTCGTGAAGTTCCCGGGCTGGGTGCTCGACGGCGTCGTCGTGCACGAGCTGGCCCACCTCCTCGAAGCCTCCCACTCGCCCGAGTTCAAGGCGCTCGTGGGCCGATATCAACGGGCGGCGGAGACGGACGCGTTTCTTCTCGGGGTCGAGCACGGCGACGCCGCCGCCCGCGAGCAGCTCGGTCCCGAGTGCGTCGTTCCCCCAGGTAGCGTCGATGCATGGTGAGAGACCACACGCAGCGTGCCCTCGCCCAGCGCCTCGCCGTAGAGCAGTCGGAGAGGCGTCTTCCCTCGATCGCCTCCGGGCTCGTGCGCTCCGGAAGGCTCGTCTGGTTCGGGGGAGCCGGCGAGGTGAGCGGAGCCCCGCCGACCGACGAGACGCAGTACCGCTGCGGGTCCATCTCGAAGACCTTCATCGCCGTCGAGGTCATGAGGCTTCGCGACGAGGGACGCTTCACTCTCGTCGACCCGATCAGCTCCCATCTCCCCGAGGTCGTGCGACCGGAGGCCACCATCTCCCAGCTGCTCTCGCATACCTCGGGCATCCGGGCCGAGACGTCAGGGCCCTGGTGGGAGCGGACGCCCGGCATCCCCTTCGACGCCCTCGTCTCGGGCTCGCTCAGGCCCGAGGACGTCGTCTCCCCCCCGGGACGGCGCTTCCACTACTCGAACGTCGGCTACGCCATCCTCGGGGAGCTGATCGCCAGGACCCGGAGGCGCCCCTGGGACGACGTGATCGCCGAGGAGCTCCTCGGGCCACTGGGGATGCTGCGAACGACGACGAGGCCGATCGAGTCCTTCGCCCACGGGCTCGGGGTGCATCCCCACGCCGACGTCGTGATGGCCGAGCCCGAGCACGACGCCGTCTCGATGGCGCCGGCCGGCCAGCTCTGGAGCACCGTCGACGACCTCTCCCGCTGGTCCGCCCTCCTCTCGGGCCACCACCCGGAGCTGCTCGCCCCGGGCACTCTGGACGAGATGCGCGAGCCGATGGCGCTGAACGACACGCCGGACCTGCCCTGGACGCTGGCGCACGGCCTCGGGCTCCAGGTGCTCAACCGCGACGGCACCCGGAGCTTTGGCCACCTCGGCTCCATGCCGGGACACCTTGCCGTCCTGCGGGTAGACGCCCGTTCGGGCGACGCCGTCATCGTCCTCACGAACGCCACCTCCGGCCTCAGCGTGGACCTCGACCAGGACCTGCTGCATATCCTGCATCGCCACGAGCCCCAGCCACCCGAGACGTGGAGGCCGACACCCGGCGGCGTCGACTCCGCCACGCTCGAGATCCTCGGCGCCTGGTACTGGGGCACGAGCACCTTCGTCCTGTCGGTCGGGCGAGGTGGCGACCTCGAGCTGCACGCCCTCGCGACGGGACGAGAGGCGTCGTTTCGCCGCTCAGGGGCGCACACCTACGTCGGGCTCTCGGGCTATTACCACGGAGAGACCCTCAGCGTCGTGCGCCGTGCGGACGGTTCGGTCTCGCACCTCGACATCGGGTCCTTCGTGCTCACGCGCTCGGCCTACGACCCGAGCGCCGGCGTCCCCGGTGGCGTCGACCCGGAAGGATGGAAAGGAAGCCCGCCGCAGACCGAGACGGGCGCGCGCCACCTCTTGCAGCGGCACTGGCGCCGGCCGACCTGACGCCAGGCGACCAGCCGCCGCTTGGTCTTCTAGGCCGCCACCTCGCCCTTGCCCGCCTCGGCCCGGGCCGCCTCGGCGTAGGTCGTCCAGCGAGCCTCGTCGAAGTCGTAGAGCTTGCAGAGCCGCGAGCTCTTGACGAAGTCGCGGAAGCGCAACGGGGCGGTGTGGACGGTGCCCGGGAACGCCTCCTCGATCGCGGCGGCGGCCGCTTCGAGGTTGTACATCGGGATCCTCATGTCCACGTGGTGGGGGACGTGCACCATGATCCAGTGGATGAAGAAATTCAACCCCTTCGGGGCGGCGAGGACGGTCGTGCCTTCCATCTGAGCCTTGAACTTGGTCCACTCCGCCTTCTTCCACCACCTGATGTCGGGCTGCACGTGGTGAACGTGCACGAACGAGGCGGCGATGTACATGAACCCGATCCAGGGGAGCACCACGACGCGCACGACGAGCCAGACCGTGCCCGCCACCGTGCCGGTCGTGGCGGCCCCGAGCCAGGCCAGGCCACCTGCGTACGCCGCCACGAAGCCGAGCACCATGAACCGATCGCGCCGGATCGCCGCCGCCCATCTCGCCGGCGGCCTCCCCACCACCATCTTCTTCCACCAGACCTGGTGCGTGTAGTAGACGCCCGCACCCATCCACGACCATTCGAGGCGATGGAGGAGGCGAGCCCGGCGCGTCATCGCCCGGAACTCCTGAGGCGTCGTCGGATGCCACACGAAGTCGTACCCCTGCCGCACGGTGTAGGGGTGGTGGATGCGGTTGTGCCCGAGGACCCAGCCCTCGTAGACGTGCCACCCGGGCAGCATGGCGAGATGCCCGACGACGGAGTTGAGACGCTTGGACTTGAACAGCGCCCCGTGGGCGGCGTCGTGCCCGACGATGAACAGGCCGGAGACCACGAGGGAGATGACGACCTCCATGGCGAGGTCGGCAAAGACGTTCGAGACGAGGACGAGGCCCGCCACGAGCGCCAGGTACATCGCCGCGTCGCGGAGGAAGTAACCCATCCCCTTCCAGGTGGGGTTGTCGTAGACCGAGTCCGGGAGGACGTCGAGAACGGGCTTGAGCGATCCCCCCCGCGCCGTGCTCTCTCGCTCCGGCGCCTCCAGGGCGTCGGGCTCTGTCGTCTCCGCGGGACGCGTCTCGGTGAGCATGGCGAGGCAGTCTACCGACCGGTAGGTAGCTTGTGAAGGCGCTCAGCCGAGCTTCGAGCGGACGAGCGTCCGGATACGCGCCGCCGAGGGGAGGACCGAGTCCTCGAGCTCGGCTGCCGAGGGGATGGGGACGTGCGGCGTGGTGATCCGCACGACCGGCCCGTCGAGGTCGTAGAAACACTCCTCCGCGACGATCGAGGCCAGCTCCGCCCCCCAGCCGCAGAGGCGGGGGTTCTCCTCGACGGTGAAGAGGTGGCCGGTGGCGCTCACGCTCTCGAGAACCGTCCTCGTATCGAGCGGTACGAGGGTACGCAGGTCGATCACGCTCACCCTCGCCCCGTCCTCCCGGGAGAGCTCCTCTGCGGCCTCGAGAGCCCTCGGCACCATTGCCCCGAGTGCGACGATCGTCGCGTCCGGCCCCTCGCGCCGCACGCTCGCCCTCCCGAGCTCCCCGACAACCTCGCCCTCTGCAACCTCGCCCTTGGTGGCGAGGAGTGCCTTGTGCTCGAAGAAGAGGACGGGTCGTCGTCGCGCACCGAGGCGGCGAACAGGCCGACGACGTCGGCGGGG
>JASHRK010000303.1 GCA_030037405.1 Acidimicrobiales bacterium
TCGTCAACATAGGCGGCACGGTCGACGCCTTGCCGGTGACAGGCATCCCGTTGCCGTTCGTCTCCTACGGAGGCTCCGCCCTCGTCATCGCTCTTGTCGCTGCCGGTCTGCTTACGGGGATCGCCCGCCGCCAGGTCGCCCCGGCGAGGGCGAAAGCACCGGGCGGGGCAAGACCGGCGGTCCCAGCCAGACCGGCGGTCGCAGCCAGACCGGCGGTCGCAGCCAGCCGAGCGGTCACAGCCAGCCGAGCCGGCACGGCCCGTTCGCCTGGGAGAGCCCGCCCCCGGGTCGTGCCGAGCGGAGCGAGATGAGAGACGAGCTCTATGCGGTGATCGCCGGCGGCGGCACCGGGGGCCACCTCTCGCCCGCCCTCGCAGTGGCAGAGGCGCTCGTGGCCCGGGGGCACGCCCGTGGGGAGATCGAGTTCGTGGGGAGCGCCCGGGGGATGGACTCGAAGGTGGTGCCAAGCGCCGGCTTCCGGCTCCACGAGCTGCCTGGACGAGGGATCCAGCGCCGTCTCTGCAAGGATTCGGCCCTCGCCCTCGTCGCTCTGGCGGAGGCGACTGTGAGGGCGACGGGACTCGCCATCAAGCGCCGGCCCCGAGTCGTCGTAAGCGTCGGCGGTTACGCCGCCTTCCCCTCCGCCTTCGCCGCCCTGCTGCTTCGCATCCCCCTCCTCGTCGTCGTTCTCGACGCCGTCCCGACAGGAGCGAACCGCTTCCTTTCCCACTTCGCCTCGAGGAACGCCATCGCCTTCAGCGGCGCGCGAGTGCCGAGGGCGACCCTCACGGGCGCCCCGTTGAGAAAGGAGGTGCTCGCCGTCGCGACGAGCCCGGAGGCGGAGGCGAGGACGAGAGAGAGGATCGGCGTAGAGCGGCGCCGTCGTCTCCTCGTCGTCTTCGGGGGTTCGCTCGGCGCCGGGTCGGTCAACGCTGCCGCCCTCGAGCTCGCCCGCTCATGGGTCGATCGAAAGGACGTCGCCATCTACCACCTCGCCGGCGACCGCAACTTCGACGAGGTTCGCCGCCGCGCCGGTCACCTCGGCCTCCTCGACCGCTCCCGGATGGACCTCGAGTACGTGCTTGCCGGCTACGACCCCCGTCTCGAAGAGGTCCTGGCCGCCTGCGACCTGGCGATCTGCAGGGCCGGGGCGTCGAGTGTGGCGGAGCTGGCGGCGCTCGGCGTGCCGAGCCTGCTCGTCCCCCTACCCGGCGCTCCCCGCGACCACCAGGGCCGCAACGCGGCCGCCTTGGCGGCTGCCGGAGCCGCTCTCGTCATCGCCGACCCGGAGCTGTCCGGCGAGCGCCTGGCCGCCTCGATCGAACGCTGCCTCGAGGGCGATGGCAAGCTCGAGCACATGGCAGCGGCGGCGAGGAGGCTTGCACGGAGGGACGCCGCCGACAAGGTGGCCGAGCTCGCCGAGGAGCTGGCCGCTCGCCCGGGGAGGAGGCCACTGTGACGGCGCCGCCGCTCACCGTGCCGCGACACGTCCACATAGTCGGCGTGGGAGGGGCCGGGATGAGCGCCATCGCCACCGTCCTCGCGGCCATGGGCCACGAGGTGACCGGGAGCGACCTGAAGGCGTCGCTCCCACTCGAGCGCCTCCTTCGTTCAGGGCTCGACGTGAGGGTCGGCCACGACCCGGGCAACGTCGGAGACGCCGACTACGTCGCCATATCGAGCGCTGTACCCGAGCAGAACGAGGAAGTCGTCGAGGCGCGGAGGCGGGGCATCCCGCTCCTGTCGCGAGCAGACCTCCTGTCCTCGATCACCAGTCTGCGCCGTACGATTGCCGTCGCCGGGACGCACGGCAAGACGACGACGGCTTCGATGCTCTCGCTCATCCTCGTCGAGGCCGGCCTCCACCCGAGCTTCATCATCGGCGGGGACGTGAACGACATCGGCACGAACGCCGTCTGGGACGAGGGGGAGTGGCTCGTCGTCGAGGCGGACGAGAGCGACGGCACGTTTCTTCGCCTTGGGCCGGAGGTGGCGGTCGTGACGAGCCTCGAACCGGACCATCTCGACTTCTACGGCTCCTTCGACGACCTGCGGGCGGCCTTCGGCCGCTTCGTCGCCGCCTCGACGATCGCCCTCGTGTGCGGCGACGACGAGTCCAGCGCCGGGCTCGTCAAGTCCGCCCCAGGCGGCTCCGCCCTCTTCGGCAGCTCGGAGGGGTCGCGCTATCGCATGAGCGACGTCGTCACCGGGCGGTCGCAGGTGTCCTTCGCCATGAGAGACGATGGGCGCGACCTCGGCCGCTTCGCTCTCGCCGTCTCGGGCGAGTACAACGCCCTCAACGCCACCGCCGCCATCGCAGCCGGCCTCGTGGCGGGGAGCGGTCCAGAGGCGGCGCGCAGCGCTCTCGGGCGTTTCGGCGGGGTCGCCCGCAGGTACGAGTTCCGGGGGGTGAAGAACGACGTCACCTTCGTCGACGACTACGCCCATCTCCCCGGCGAGGTGCGGGCGGCCTTGCGGGCGGCTCGCCAGGGGGGCTTCGCACGCGTCGTGGCAGTCTTCCAGCCGCATCGCTACTCGAGGACGCAGTCCCTCGCGGCTTCGTTCGCCGACGCCTTCGTCGACGCCGACATCGTGGTCGTGACCGCCGTCTACGCCGCCGGGGAGGCCGCCCGTCCCGGGGTCTCCGGCCAGCTCGTGGTGGACGGGGTGCTCGCCGCCCACCCGGACGCCGACGTGCGCTACATCCCGGACCACTCGGGCCTCCTCGCCTTCCTGCGCCAGGCGCTTCGCCCGGGCGACCTCTGCATCACACTCGAGGCGGGTGACCTGACGGGGCTGCCGGACGAGCTTCTCTCGGAAGAGCGGTGGTGACGCTCGGTCCAGAGGGTTGTTCCGGTGGCTGAAGGCGCGGCGGCGGTCAACGGTGCCGTCGAGGAGGTCGTCCGCCTTCTCCGCGGCCACGCTCGGCGGGACGTTCCCGTCGGCCCGATGACCACCTACCGCGTCGGCGGGCGAGCCTCCGTCTTCGTCGCGATCACCGACGAGGAGGTCCTCGAAAACGTGTGCGGCGCCGTGGTCGCCACGGGCGTTCCCGTGCTCACGGTTGGGAACGGGTCGAACCTCCTCGTCTCGGACGCCGGCTTCCGCGGTCTTGCCCTGAAGCTGGCGGATCGTTTTGCCGGCATCTCGGCAGACGGCTGCCTCGTCCGGGCGGGGGCCGCCGGCTCATATCCGGTGCTGGCACGAAAGAGCGCCGCCTCCGGGCTTGCCGGGATGGAGTGGGCCGTCGGCATCCCCGGATCCGTCGGTGGTGCCGTGAGGATGAACGCCGGGGGCCACGGCGCCGAGACGAAGGACCGTCTCGTAGAGGCGCTCGTGGTCGACCTGTCGAGCGCCGGGGGACAACCGCGGGCGCTCAGCCGGGCCGAGCTCGGCTTTCGTTACCGCCACTCGGTGATCGACGCCACCGACCTCGTGCTCGAGGCGACCTTCGAGCTCGAGAGGGGAGATGCCGCCGCAAGCATGTCACGCATAAAGGAGATCGTGCGATGGCGACGGGAGAACCAGCCGGGCGGCCAGAACGCCGGCTCGGTCTTCACGAACCCGCCCGGCGACTCGGCGGGAAGGATCATCGAGTCGCTCGGCCTGAAGGGCCTCCGCATCGGCTCGGCCGCCGTCTCGACCAAGCACGCCAACTTCGTCCAGGCTGACGAGGGTGGTTCCGCAGACGACGTCCGCCGCGTCATCGAGGTTGTTCAGCTGGCTGTGGCAGAGCGGGCGGGGATAGATCTCGCTCTCGAGGTGCGCTGGATCGAGCAGTGACCTCGTCGCCCGAGGGAGCGACGGGAGAGTCGGCCCTCGGCCAGGAGAGCTCGAAGAGGGCACCGCCGAGCTCGGAGGTGCCGATGAAAAGCGAGCCGCCGGTACGCCTCGCGACCGAGCTTGTGATGGCGAGCCCGAGGCCATGACCGCCCCGCTTCGTCGTCGCCCGCTTGAAGCGCTGCACTATCTCGGCCCGGGCATCAGGGGCGATCCCGGGCCCGTCGTCCTCGACCCGGAGCGCCACCCTGCTCGCTCCCGCCTCGAGAGCCGAGATCTGGATGCGAGCACCCTGGCCCGAGTAGCGGCAGGCGTTGTCGGTGAGGGTCTCGGCCACGCGCTCCACCCATTCGAGGGGGGCGGCGACATGAAGCGGTTCGCCAGAGGGGGGCCCGGAGAGCTCGAGATGCTGGTCGTTGGCGGCGGCCACCGTGCCGAAGCGCTCGACGCACTCCGTTGCCACCTGCGACAGATCGGCGGGCGGGCCGCTCGGCGGCGCGACGTCGCTGTCGGCGCGGGCAAGCCAGAGGAGGTCCTCGACGATGCGCCGCAGCCTCGTGCTCTCGGCGCCGATCCGGTCGAGGGTGGCCTCGTACTCGGCCAGCTCGCGAGGCTGCAGGCGGGCGAGGCTCACCTCCGCTTCGATGACGCTCAGAGGGGTGCGCAGCTCGTGAGAAGCGTCTGCAGTGAACTCGAGCTGGCGCATGCGCGCCTCCTCGATGGGCCGGGCCGAGCGCAGGCCGATGGCGAGAGCCATGAGGAAGAAGGCGACGAGAAGAAACGGGAAGGCGATCGCCTCCGACGCTATGAGGACCGCCTCTACGTGTCCGAGCTCGATCAGGCTCTCGGCCGCCAGCAGCCAGCCCGTCGAGGTCCGCGTCCACTCGAGCCTGTAGGGCGTCCCGGCGATGCTCACGTCGAGGGAAAGTCCCGACCCGTGCGCCGGCGGCGCCGTCGACGCGGGCAGCACGGGATCACCGGGGGCCGAGCGCTCGAGGCGGTCGTGTGTCCCGAAGGACCAGAGGCCTATAGGTTCGCCGTAGATGCCGAGCCCGGAGGCGGCACCGCTCGTCTGGACACCCGCGGTCGAGAGCGCCGCAGCCGGGTCCTTCTTGGCGGCGACGAGGCGGGCGGTCAGCTGCCTCTCGACCTGCCCTGTGAGGTGGAGGGAGACGGCCACGTCCAGCACGGCGACGACAGCTGCGTAGCAGAGGGCGAGAAGGACGGTGGCGACGAGGGCGACGCGTGCAGAACGGAGGAGGTCCCGGCGGCTGAAACGTCCTTTGACCAAGCGGTTCATGGCCAGAAGCCGTTCATCGCCGGGCCGTCGAGAGCCGGTAGCCGACGCCACGGACGGTCTCGATCCGCACGCCGGCGCGCGCCAGCTTGGAGCGCAAGCGGGCGATGTGGACGTCGATCGTGTTCGAGCCGACGGCGTCTGCTTCCTCCTGCCAGGCGTGGATGGCGATCGACGACCTCGAGACGGTGGCGGGGGCTCGCCGCATGAGCAGCTCGAGGATGCGCAGCTCGGTCCGCGTCACGGGCACGGGAGCATCGCCGGCGGTGACCTGGAGCGTCGTCGGGTCGAGCGTGACGTCGCCGACCTGGAGCTCGCCCCTCTGCACGGGTGCCGGCCGGCGTCTCAGAGCACGCAGGCGGGCTAGGAGCTCGCCGAAGTCGAAGGGTTTCACGAGATAGTCGTCGGCCCCGCTGTCGAGACCCTGGACCCGGTCCGAGGGTAGGTCGCGGGCCGTGAGCATGAGAACGGGGACGGTGCTCTCCCGCCTCCTCAGCTCCGCCACGACGTCGATGCCGGATACGCCGGGCATGCGCCAGTCGAGCACCACGACCTCGTACTCGTAGGTCGCGAGGTAACTGAGAGCCTCCTCGCCGTCGGAGACGGCGTCGACGACGTAGCCGGCCTCGTCGAGTCCGCGCCTCACGACGGCTCTCAGTCCCGGGTCGTCCTCTGCCACGAGCACCCTCACAGGCCCGTTCTTATCCGATATGGCGCCATATGGCACGGCATGACCCCTTGCCGTCACGATCCCGTCAGGTTCGGGGGTAAAGATGTTCGTGGAATGGCAAGCGAGCTTCCGAGCACGACCGGGCCGGAGCGGGTGAAGCCGCGCCGCCGCAAGTGGCGCCGGCGATTGATCGGCCTCGTCGTGGGGATCGTCGTCGTCGTCGCCGCCATCGGGGGCGGTGGTTGGTGGTACATCAACTACCGGCTGGGCCAGGCTCACAGGGTCACGATCGGAAAGGGCCTCTTGGACAGAGCCACGCCGGGCAAGCCCTTCACGGTGCTGCTCATCGGCTCCGACTCGCGCCAGGGCGAGTCTGGCTCGGACGCAACTCACTTCGGCAGCTCGTCGGTGGTGAGCGGGCAGCGTTCCGACGTCATAATCCTCGCCCGCATCGTGCCGGCGACCAGGCAGGTGCTCCTCCTTTCCATCCCCCGCGACCTCTGGGTGACCATCCCCGGCCATGTCCCGTACATATCGGGCAAGAACAAGATCAACGCCGCCTACAACAACGGCCCGAGCCTTCTCATCGAGACGCTGAAGAAGAACCTCGGCATTCCCGTCGACCATTTCGCCGCCATCGACTTCACCGGCTTCGAGGACATGGTCAAGGCGGTCGGCGGCATCTACATCGACTTTCCCGACCTCCTGAGAGACACGGAGAGCGGGCTGTACGTCAAGCACACGGGTTGCCAGCTCGTCACTCCGACCGAGGCGCTCGCCTACGTGAGGAGCCGCCACCTCTATTACTACTCCGGCGGGGAGTGGAACTACGACGGCCTGAGCGACTGGAGCCGTATCCGGCGACAGGACGTCTTCTTCAGGGCGTTGCTCGAGCAGGTGAAACGGAAGGACACCGACCTCTTCGCCATGAACAGCCTCCTCGACGCCACGGTCCACAGCCTCACGATCGACTCGACGTTCACGCACGGCGAGCTCATCAGCCTGGCGCTCGACTTTCGCCACCTGAGCTCGGGCTCGCTTCGCACCGAGGTGCTCCCGACGATCCCGGAGACGCTCCCGGACGGGATCGACGTCCTCGTCCCGGCGAGCCGGCTCGACACGGAGATGGTCGCGAGCTTCCTCAAGTTCGGCACGACGGGCGCCGCGGCGACCTCGAGCCACGCCGGCAAGAGCTCCAAGGCAAAGGGCGCCAGCACGACGACTACGGCGCCGACCACGACCACGACTACGACGGTGCCCGCCAACGTCGTGCTCGACACCCAGCCCGAACCCTGGAACGGCGCCCCCTGCTCGTGATCCGCTGACGATCCCGTCGTCCCGGCCCTCTGGCAGCGGCAGCGGCGGCCTCGCTACGCCATGTCCCCCCGCAAGGGCGTGATATCCCCCCGGAAGGGCTCACCATCGGCCACAGTGGGTAGGTGACGGATCCTCGCATCCACGAGAGACGGGTGCGCGT
Source organism: Acidimicrobiales bacterium (assembly GCA_030037405.1). Lineage (GTDB taxonomy): Bacteria > Actinomycetota > Acidimicrobiia > Acidimicrobiales > Bog-793 > JOPF099. The sequence continues at coordinate 7,225 of JASHRK010000303.1, forward strand.
CGCCCGCGCCGCCGGCCGGCGGCGCATGCGCTTGCTCATCGCCGCCCTTCTCGTAGCGCTCGTCGGTGCGAGCTTCCTCGCCGTGCTCCACTCCTCGTTGCTAGGTGCCCGCGACGTCGAGGTGAGCGGGTCGGCGCACGTCTCGCGCGAGTCGGTCGTGCACGCCGCCGGGCTCGAAGGCGCCCCTCCGCTCGTCGACCTCTCGGCGCGGGCTATCGCAGCACGCGTCGAGCGGCTCCCCTGGGTCGGCAAGGCGGTGGTGACGATCTCGTGGCCGTCCACCGTTCGCATCCGACTCACCGACCGGGTGCCGGTGGCGGAGATGCGCGCCACCCGGACCACTTGGGCCGTGATCGACCCGACGGGCCGGGTGCTCGAGGACGTCACCTCCCCGCCGGAGGGTCTCCCGAGGATCACGGCCGGCGAGGCGTCCCCTCCACCGGGTGGCCGCCTCCTTTCGACCGGGCGGGCGCTGGCGAGGACCGCTGCCTCGATGCCGGAGTCGATGGTGCCCGCCGTATCGGAGATCGAGTGGCGTGGAGATGGCGTCGATGTGCTGCTACGAGCGGGCATCGTGGCCGTCCTCGGCTCCACCTCGTCGCTCGGGGACAAGTTCCTCGCCCTGGCGACGGTCCTCGCGAAAGGCGACCTGGCCGGCATCGGGACCGTCGACTTGACCGTCCCGTCCGCTCCGGTCTTGATTCGGAAGGCGTCCAGCCCTATCGTGGCTCGGAAATGAGCAGCCCTGGCCAGAGCTTCATCGCCATGATCAAGGTCGTGGGAGTCGGGGGCGGCGGCGTGAACGCCGTCAATCGGATGATCGACGCCGGCCTGCAGGGCGTCGAGTTCGTCGCCGTGAACACCGACGCCCAGGCGTTGCTCATGAGCGAGGCCGACATCAAGCTCGACATCGGGCGGGCCCTCACCCGTGGGCTCGGCGCCGGGAGCGATCCGGACGTCGGGCGCCAAGCCGCCGAGGAGCATCTCGAGGAGATCGAAGAGGTGCTGAAGGGCGCCGACATGGTCTTCATCACGGCGGGAAAGGGAGGCGGGACAGGCACCGGAGCGGCCCCGATCATCGCCGAGGTCGCGAAGGGCCTTGGGGCGCTCACGATCGGTGTCGTGACGCGTCCTTTCGCCTTCGAAGGACGCAGGCGTTCCAACCAGGCCGAACAGGGCATCCAGCGGTTGCGGGAGAAGGTCGACACGCTGATAGTGATACCGAACGACCGCCTTCTCGCCATCACCGACGAGCGGACCTCGATCGTGGACGCCTTCAAGATGGCCGACGACGTGCTCCTCCAGGGCGTCTCGGGCATCACGGACCTCATCAACGAACCAGGCCTCATCAACACAGACTTC
>JASHRK010000304.1 GCA_030037405.1 Acidimicrobiales bacterium
GTCGAGGCCGTCATCGTGCGCAGCGGACGGAGCACGCGCCCGGCGACCAGCCACCCGAGCCCGACGGCGAGCACAGCCATGATGGCGAGGGCGATCCCCGACCACATGAGGAACTCGTGCATGTCGATGGCGTGGGTGTCGAGTGACTGCGCCTTGAGCTGTTGGAGTTCCGCGAGCTTCTGCTCGATCGCGTCCGACGTGGGCCTGACGAGTTTGGTGACCTTGCCTGGCGGGCTCCCTGCTGGCGCGTTTGGCTTCGGCCTGAAGAAGAGCAGATTGCTGTCGACCTTGCCGCTCGGGACGGAGCGAACGAGGAGGTACGTGACGGCGAGGAGTCCTGCCCCGGCCGCGAGAAAGAGGCTGCTGTAGAGAAGGGTGAGGCGCAAGCGAACAGTGCGCCGGGGAAGGCGCAACCTCGAGCGGGCTGCCTGAAGGCGGCCCGAGAGGTTCACGAGGGACCGATCCGGTAGCCGTTGGCGACCGTCTCGATGACGGGAGGGTCGCCGAGCTTTCGTCGGAGACGGCTGACGGTGACCGAGACGGTCCGGGTGAAGGGATCGGCGTGCTCGTCCCAGACCTCTTCGAGGAGGCGCTCGGCGCTGAGCACGGCACCGTCACAACGCAGTAATGCTTCGAGGATGCCGAGCTCTTTCGGGTTGAGGTCGAGCGGGCGTCCGGCCCGCAGAGCGACACGGCGGGCGGTGTCGAGCGACAGGTCGCCGTGCACGAGTGTCGGAGGTAACGCTCGAGTCGGACGCCGGACAAGCGCGCGAATGCGAGCGACCAGCTCGGCAAAGGCGAACGGCTTGGCGAGGTAGTCATCGGCACCGAGCTCCAGGCCTTCGACTCGATCGGCGATGGTCCCCGACGCGGTGAGCATCAGCACTCGGCTCGTTCCCCCGTCAGCGATGAGTGTTCTGCACACCTCGTCGCCGTGGACGCCCGGCAGGTCGCGGTCGAGGACGACGACGTCGTAGCTTGTTCCCGCGACGTGCGCGAGCGCGTCGCGGCCGTCGAAGGCGAGATCGACGGCCATTCCTTCACGTCGCAGGCCGGCGGCGAGGGTTGTTGCCAGCTTCGCGTGGTCCTCGACCAGCAGCACTCTCACGGTAGGCGGCTCCTCAACCACATCCTCGCTCCGGTCGGCCCGCCCGCACTGTCGCCCGGCCCTGCTACCGGAGCGTCTCCAACAAGGATGCCTGATTGGCGGTTACAACCGGGTAACAGCGTGACCGTCTTGTAACCGGTGGCGGCCTAGGACTCTCCTGCGCGTATGGCGGCAAGACGAGGAAGGGGACGACTTGGAGGCGCAATGCGGCAGCGGGAAGCCCGGCAAGAGGACGCGGTGGCCACGTTTCTGGCGGTGCGGCGCGCTCGTCGTCGCGCTCATCGCTGGCGGCATCGCGGCGACTGCTTGCGGCGGCTCGCCGAGCGCCTCGGTCGCGAACCTCGGTTCGACCACGACCACGACGACCCCGAGCTCGGGCGCGTCAAGTTCGTCAGCTTCGGAGGCCCAACTGCTCAAGTACACGAGCTGCATGCGCTCGCACGGGATCGACGACTTCCCCGATCCGATCCTGACGCCAGGCGGCTGGGGTTTCCAAATCAACGCCGCCGCGAACAGCGATCTCGACCCGCGATCACCCCAGTTCCAGGCGGCGGAGACCGCGTGCCGGAAGTACTACAGCCCACCGAACAAAAGTGGCAATGAGACCCCGGCCGAAGAGGCCGCTGCCGATGCCGACGCGCTCAAGGTTGCTGAGTGCATGCGATCGCACGGCGAGCCCGACTTCCCCGACCCGAACGGCCAGGGAGTTTTCGTGATCGCCGACCCGAGCGGAATCCTCGAGCCGAGCTCGCCCCAGTTCCAGCGAGCCCAGAACACCTGCCTACGCCGGGACCCCTACGGCATGCGAGCGCAGTTCGGCTCCGGCTCCGGAGGAAAGGGTGCCCCGAAGTAGGGCCGCCGACCGGCTGGCGCGACCGGTGCAGGGGGCGGCAGGTGGGCGGGTCTTCGGCAGGTGGCGAGCGGCCGCTCCGCTCGTCGCGGCACTCGCTGCAGTCGCCGTGGCGGTGGCTGCCTGCGAAGGATCGGCCTCGCCCGGCGTCGCAAGCGTCGGGTCGACGACGAACCCGAGCACCGCAGCGCAGTCGGCCTCTGCCGATGCGCTCAGGTACGTCCAGTGCATGCGATCCCACGGCGTCTCGAACCTTCCCGGCTCCGCCGTCTCGGTGATCGGCGGCGAAGTCACCTTCGACTGGCCCGCAGGCACCAAGCGTGAGCCTGAGTTCGCGTCGGCGTCCCGCGGCTGCCAGGCAGACCTCCCAGGTCGGAGCGTTCGGAAGAAGCACGTGAACGTCCAGGAAGAGCTCAACTTTTCCAGCTGCATGCGCTCCCACGGGATCACCGACTTCCCCGACCCCCTGCCAGGAGGCGGCTTCAACATCCCCGGCAACACCACCTCACCGCAGTTCGAGGCGGCCGCACGCGCTTGTCAATCGACAGGGGTTCACTGGAACAGCGCGCCATGAGCATCACCGTCGTGACACCCGTGCAGGATGACACTTGATTATCGGCGTCGCATCTGTCGCTTCGTTCCCTTGCCTGTCCTCCTTCTTGTATGGCGTGGGAGGATGCGACTACATGTTCGACGTGCAGGCGTTGTACCGAGCGCTCGACGCCCAGCGCGCGGAGCGCGAGCTGACGTGGGCCGGGGTGGCGCAGGAGCTGTGGGAGATGTCCGCGGAGCTGGCCAAGCGGCGAGGCGATGACCACCCGATCGCCGTCGGCACGCTCACGAACGTCGCCAAGCGCGGCGACACCTCCTGTCAGCATGCGTTGTTCATGCTCCGCTGGCTGGGTCGCGCACCCGAGGATTTCGTTGACGGTGCGCCACCGGCAACGCGCTCCCCACTGCCAACCGCCGGTCCAGATCGTCGGCTGCGCTGGCATCTGCACGCCACCCCGCGCCGCGACATCCCAGGCCTCTACGAGGCGCTCACGACGCGTCGTGCCGAGCGCGGCCTCACCTGGGCCCTGCTCGCTCGAGAGCTCCGATGCGGGCCGAGCCAGCTAACGGGTCTTCGCACCGCGCGTTTTGCAGTCCGAATGACGCTTGCCATGGAGATCACGCAATGGCTGGAGCGGCCCGCGGCGGACTTCGTCTACGCCGCCGAGTGGTAGCGCGTTCAGCGCCTGGTCACGCGGCGCGCTGCGATGTGGCAGCCTTCAGGGAGGCGCAACGATGAGTTTCGCAGGGGAGCGGCGTCTCAACTGTCGGCCAGGAGCTCGCTACCCAAGGAGGTCGCCGTGACAGCCGTACGGGTGCTCGTAGGAACCCAGAAGGGTGGTTTCGTGCTCACTTCTGACGGGAGCCGCAAAGAGTGGCAGGTGAGCGGTCCGCACTTCGGTGGCTGGGAGATCTACCACATGGTCGGGTCGCCGGCCGACCCCGACCGCCTGTTCGCCTCCCAGTCTTCGAGCTGGTTCGGCCAGGTCGTCCAGCGTTCCGACGACGGCGGACGGTCCTGGCAGCCGGTCGGGAACGAGTTCACCTACGAGGGAACCCCCGGGCCGCACCAGTGGTACGACGGCACACCGCACCCCTGGGAGTTCGCTCGCGTCTGGCACTTCGAGCCCTCGCCGACAGACCCCGACGTCGTCTTCGCGGGCGCGGAGGATGCAGCGATCTTCAAGTCGACCGACGGTGGCGCCAGCTGGGTCGAGCTACCCGGCTTGCGCACGCACGCCACGGCACCGAACTGGCAGCCGGGCGCCGGCGGGATGTGCGTGCACACCATCCTCGTCGACCCGACCGATCCGGAGCGGATGCACGTGGCGATATCGGCTGCCGGCGTGTTTCGCAGCGAAGACGGCGGGACAACGTGGCGGCCCGCCAACCGGGGCCTCAAGTCGGAGGGGATCCCCGACTCCGAGGCAGAGGTAGGTCACTGCGTGCACCGGATCGCACGGCACCCCGAGCGCTCCGAGACGCTCTTCATGCAGAAACACTGGGATGTGATGCGAAGCGACGACGGAGGCGACTCCTGGAGGGAGATCAGCGGCGATCTCCCGTCCGACTTCGGTTTCCCGATCGGGGTGCACGCGCACGAGCCCGACACGGTCTACGTCGTCCCCATCAAGAGCGACTCCGAGCACTACCCGCCCGAGGGCAAGCTGCGGGTCTACCGCAGTCGCACCGGCGGTGAGGACTGGGAGCCGCTTACCAAGGGTCTCCCCCAGGCGGACTGCTATGTCAACGTGCTGCGCGACGCCATGGCGATCGACACCATGGATCCGTGCGGGGTCTACTTCGGCACTACGGGCGGCCAGGTCTACGGCTCTGCCGATGCCGGCGACAGCTGGCAACCAATCGTGCGTGACCTGCCAAGGGTGCTCTCGGTCGAGGTCCAGGCCCTGGCGTGATCCGGGTGACGCTTCCGTACCACCTCCGGGTCCTCGCCGGTACGGGCAAGGAGGTGCAGCTGAGTGTGGAGGAGCCTGTCACACAGCGGGCCGTGATCGACGCCCTCGAAGCCACCTACCCGACCTTGCGGGGGACGATCCGCGACCCGGTCACCGAGCGCCGCCGCGCCTTCGTACGTTTCTTCGCCTGCGAGGAGGACATCTCCCACGAGCCGCCCGACGCGCCCCTGCCGCCCGAGGTGGCCGATGGCCGAGAAGCCTTCCACGTCGTGGGGGCGATGGCCGGCGGCTAACGCCACGGCGAGCTTCCGGGCCGGCGCCTTGTGCCTAACCCGAGATCGCCGCCAGCACCTCGTCGAAGGCGGCGAGAGAGTGGCCGCTCACAAAGGCGTCGACGTGCGGCAATGCGGCGGCCATGCCCCCGGCGAGCGGCTCGTAGGCCGGGGCGGCCTTGCGTGGGTTGACCCAGACGATCCTCGACGCCAGCCGGGCGAGCCGGGCCATCTCCCGGCCGAGCAGCTGGGCGTCGCCGCAGTCCCAGCCGTCCGAGAGCACCACCACGACAGCGCCACGGGCCACGCCGCGCTGCCCATGCTCGTCGTTGAAGGACTTGATCGCCTCGCCGATACGCGTGCCGCCGGCCCAGTCGGGCGCAGCCCGGCCGGCACGGTCGAGCGCTACCGACGGCGCGACGCCTCGCAGCGCCCTTGTCAGCCGTGTGAGCCGGGTGGCGAAGACGAAGGCCTCGGCACGGGCGCCAGCCACTCCGGACATCAGCAGCTCCAGGTATGCGCGCGTGTACCGCTCCATCGAGCCAGAGACGTCGCAGATCAGGACGAGCCGCCGGGGGCGCTTGAGGCGCCGGCGTCGCAAGGTCGTCAACGGCTCGCCAGCGCTTCGCCTGGCGCGCCGGAGGATGGCCCGCACGTCGAGGTCGGATCCGTTCGAGCTGCGCCGCCGGCGCCGGCTGCTGCGCGGCGGCGTCGCGAAGCCGAGACGTGCGGCGAGCTCCCGGACGAGAGCGAGCTCGTCGGGGGTCATCGTGGCGAAGTCCTTTTGCCGAAGGCGTTCCTCGGGGCTGAAGGTGGCGGCGAGAGAGTGAGGCTGGGCGCTCGCGTCGAGATCGTCCTCATGGCCGTTTGAATCCCCCAGCACAGAGGGGAGCGGCTGCTGTGCCAGCCGCAACCCGGCAGCCGGGTCGGGTGGTCGAGACGACGACCTGGGAGGTCGAGCTGGGGGCCCGGCTGGCTGGCCACGGAACTCGGCCGGGTCTTCGAGACCGCCGAACACCTGCGCGAAGATTCGGTCGAATACCTCGATCTGGGAGGGGTCGCTCAGCAATGTGACTCGCGCCATCCAGTAGAGCTCCGAGCTCTCGGTCGGGAAGGACACGGTCATCGCGGTGGCGAGTCGAGCAGCCCGCTCGGGTGCCACTGCGACGTCAGCGTCGTGGAGGTACTGCCCGAACCTGGCCACAACCTCTGCGAGGTCGGCATCGGCAGCCATCACGACGCGCCGGCCACCCAGGCGAGGCGTTTCTCGACAGCGGTCTCCAGGTCCTCGCGGTACTT
>JASHRK010000305.1 GCA_030037405.1 Acidimicrobiales bacterium
CTCCCGCGAGATCGGCAAGCCGTACCCCGAAGCGCTCGGCGAGGTCCAGGAGATCATCGACACCTGCGACTTCTTCCTCGGCGAGGGGCGCCGCCTCTACGGCGAGACCGTTCCCTCGGAGATGCGCGACAAGGCGCTCTTCACCTTCCGCGCCCCCGTCGGCACCGTGGTCGTGATAACGGCCGGGAACTTCCCCGTCGCAGTCCCCTCCTGGTACCTCGTCCCTGCGCTCCTCTGCGGCGACGCCGTCGTCTGGAAACCGGCCGAGTACTCAGCGGCCGTCGCCACGGCGCTCTACGAGTGCTTCGCCGCCGGCGGGCTCCCCGAGGGAGTGCTCAACCTCGTGCTCGCCGACGGGCCCGCCACCTTCTCTGGGCTCGAGACGGCGCTCGACGAGCAGCTCGTCGACAAGGTCGGGTTCACCGGCTCTTCGGCCGTCGGCTCGAAGATAGGCGAGCTGTGCGGCCGCCACCTGCAGTCCCCCTGCCTCGAGCTAGGCGGCAAGAACCCGATGGTGGTCATGCCGGACGCCGAGCTCGAGCTCGCCGTCGAGGGAGCTCTCTTCTCCGGCTTCGGGACGGCCGGCCAGCGCTGTACCTCGCTCGGGACGGCCGTCGTGCACGAGTCCCTCCACGACTCCTTCGTCGCCCGCCTCCTCGAGCGCCTCGACTCGTCCCCCGTCGGCGAACCCTTCGAGCCCGTGCTCTACGGGCCAATGCTCGACGCCCGTTTCGCCGAGCGGTTCGAGGCTTACCTCGGTGATCTCATCCAACCTCACCATCGCCTCCGCGGGAGCGACGTTCCAGGGAGGATCACCTCGGCGAACCCGAGGGTGGGTTTCTTGGGCGATCCGGACGGCGGGGTGTTCTGCCATCCGGCGATCGTGGACGGCGTCCTCGTCGACGACGAGATCAACCGGACCGAGACCTTCGGCCCGATGATCGGCGTCGCCACCTTCAACGACTTCGACGAGGCGATGGCGATAGCCAACCGGTCCGGCTACGGGCTCTCCTCGTCCATCTACACCGAGTCGGCCCGGCACGCCTTCGAGTTCCGCCGGCGGATCTCGGCGGGGATGGTCAGCGTGAACAACTCGACCTCCGGAGCCGAAGCACACCTTCCCTTCGGAGGCAACGGCAGGTCGGGCAACGGTTCTCGCCAGTCGGGGAAGTGGGTGCTCGATCAGATGACCCGCTGGCAGTCGATGAACTGGGACTACTCGGGACGCCTGCAGAAAGCGCAGATGGACACCGACACCATCGGGGCGGACAGGGAGTTCCACGTCCAGGAGTAGACGCCGTTGCCACCGGCTCGGCGGGAGCGGATCAGCCTGCCGCTATCGCCCCCTTCGGCGGGCGGGAGGTTCCCGTGAAGGGAACGGCCATGGGCCCTATCGCTTCGAGGTCCACCTCGACGAGGTAGGGCTTGCGGGCGGCCAGAGCCGTCTTCGCCGCCTTCCCGAAGGCGCCAGGAGTGGCGACCCGCTCGGCTTCGACCCCGAGGGCGCGGGCAAGCCCGCAGAAGTCGGGGCTGGGAAGGTCGACGCCGATGCGGCGCCCGTACTGGCGATCCTGGATGTTGCGCAGGATCCCGTAGCCCCCGTCGTTGAAGAGGAGGACGACGACGGGAAGCTCCTCGGCCGCGATCGTCGCCAGCTCGGCGGCAGTCAGCATGAAGCCACCGTCACCCACCATGCACACGACAGGGTCGCCATCGGTCGCCGCCGACGCGCCGAGAGCGTGAGCCAGGCCGAGCCCGATGGCGATGCTGTTGGCCATCATCGCCGTCCTCGGCCTTTGTACCGGCAGCAGGCGGTTGCCCCATGTGTAGGCCGGGATCGTCGAGTCCTTCACTACGACGGTGTCACGGTTCAACACGCCGGCGAGCTCGTCGAGAAGTGACTCCTGGGGCCCGAGGGTGGCCCGCAGGCGCGACCGCGCAGCCGCCGTCGTCGTGGCGACTCTCTCCAGCCAGGCTCCGTCGGGGTCATGTCGCTCTCGCTCCCCCTCGAGCCGCCCGAGCACGTGGCGAAGCACGGCGCGGGCGTCGCCCTTCACGGCCACCGTCGCCTCGTAGTTCCTCCCCGGCACGGTCGGGTCGACGTCGATCTGCACAATCGCCGGCGAGAGCTCCATCTTCCAGCTCTCGGTGTTCACCCCCTGGTAGCGGGTACCTACTGCTACGAGCAGATCGGCCGCCTTCACGAGCTCGCGCACACCCGGGTCCCACGAGAGGTTGCCGACGCATTGCGGGTCGTCCTCGGGAAGGATCCCCCGGGCGTTCGGCGTCGTGAGCACACCGGCGCCGATGCGACGGGCGAGCTCGGCTACCTCTCGGACGGCTTGCGCCCGTATCGCACCTCCGCCTGCCCAGATGAGGGGACGCAACGACTTGGCGATGGCCGATGCAGCCAGGTCCCAGCTGGCGTCAACGTCGAGACCGGCCGGAGGCTCGTCGAGAGCCTTCCCGGGCGGGACCCAGGCGTCGCCCGTGGCTTCGGCGTACTGCAGGTCGATCGGGATCTCCACCGAGACGGGCCCGCTCGGCGCCCTCATGGCCACGTTCGCCGCCTCGGCGATCGTCGGGCTGATCGCGGCGGTGAGATCGGCTCTCAACACCGCCTTCGAAGCGGCCGCCAGCATCGAAGGTTGATCGGGCACCTCGTGGATGTAGCCACGACCGCGGCCGAGGTACTGGCTCTCGATCTGTCCCGTGATGTGGAGCACCGGGCTGCCCGAGGTCAACGCTTCCAGCATGCCGGTCATGGCGTTGGCCGCCCCCGGACCCGTCGAGGTGATGAAGACGCCGAGCCCTCCCGTCACGCGGGCGTAGCCGTCGGCGGCTGCCGCCGCCGTCTGCTCGTGGCGGACCGTGACGGCTCGGATCGTCCCCCGGCGTGCCAGGGCGTCGTAGATCGGGAGGTTGTGCACGCTCGGTATCCCGAAGACCGTGCGCACACCCGCCCACTCGAGGACGTCGACAACGCAGTCACCACCCGTGCGGGCACGCCTTTGCGAGTTCATGCAGGTCAAGGTAGTAGCCGCCGGACCATCCCCCAGCCAGCGCGCACCCCATGAGTATGTTCCGACCATGACGTCGATGGCCGCCGGACCGGATTTCTGCTTCGTGCACGCCGCCGACCTGCACCTCGACACGCCCTTCAAGGGGGTGTCGGAGACGGTGCCCCATGTCGGCGCCGCCCTGCGCGAGGCCTCCCTCGAGGCGTTCGACTCCCTTGTGCAGCTCTGCCTCGATCGCGGGGCAGCGTTTCTCGTCGTTGCGGGGGACGTCTACGACGGGGCCGAACGGGGGCTACGCGCTCAGCTCCGCTTCCGCGATGGCCTCGCCCGGCTGTCCGACGCCGGCATCCCTGTTTTTGTCGTCCACGGCAACCACGACCCCGTCGAGGAGGGCTGGTCCGCCGTCTGCGACTGGCCCCCGCTCGTGCGCGTGTTCGGCTGCCAGGCCGTCGAGTCCGTCCCAGTCGTCCGT
>JASHRK010000306.1 GCA_030037405.1 Acidimicrobiales bacterium
CGACGGACCTTTTCTTCACGACGACCGTCGAGACCATCGACTCTTCGTCGAGATAGGTGGTCTGCGTGTTGGAACGGGCAGTCCCGTCTATCGCCATGCGGTGGACCATGCGCGACTTGTCGAACGTCACCAGCTCTGCACAGCGCGTCCTCAGGACGGCTTGCACCCGCTCGAGAACGATCCAACCGGTGGCGAGCGGGTCGAGGGAGGTGGCACCGAGGGACCTGGAGAACTCGTAGAGCTGCTCGAGGGCCCCGAAGCGGTCGGTGAGGCGGAGGTAGCCACGGTAGGCAAAGACGATGAGAGCGCCGACGAGAAGGAGCGGTATCACGGCCCAGGCATCCCACCAGGCGGCGTCGAGGACGACGAAGGCGAGCGAGATGGAGGCGACGAGCACGAGCGCCCAAACGAGTTGCTCCGAGGCGTACTGATGCTGGCGCGGTTGGTGGTAGAGCCACCGCACTACCGAGATGCTGGCGTGCGCGAACACAGCCGCAGTGGCGAGGGCGGCGATGCCGGCAGGCCAGCTGTAAGGGCCGATGGCACTGTGAGCTCCGAGTATCTCGCGGTACACGGTCGCCGCCAGCGCGGCGGCCATCGCCCAAGAGGACAGGTTGAAGGCCAGCTTGTGGGGTCGCTGCCGCCTGATCAATCCGAACATGAGTGCCTCGGCGGCGAACACACTGATGACGAGCGTCCGGGGGGACACGCAGACGAGACCGAGAAGGAGGGGGACCTCGGCAAGAAGGACACGAAAGACCTCGCCTCGTACCCGGACGGAGAGCGGCGCCAGGTCTGCGGCAGCGAAGAGGACCACGAGCAGCCCGACGGCGACGGGCTCCGGCGTCAGGCGATGGGCGGCCCCGAGGTGCGCCGCCGGACCTATGACGAGGAGAAGTACGGTCCCGGCTGTGAGCAGGCAGACGTAAGCCCAGACGCGCGCGACTGCGCCTTTACTACCTGCGGGGGCGCGGTGGGCAAGATGGTCTTGCTCGGCCACGTAACGAGATATCGGCAGGTTCAAGGTGATCCTTGAGCGATTCCGAGAATAGGCGTGGTCCCGTTGTTCCTAACGGTCATGTCTCCCGCTCGCGGATCATGCCTTCTCGCTGGGCGCCGAACGCTCTAATAGTAGACCCAGACCTCTTCACCAATCGGGTCAAGGTTCTCAGCCCAGATCCAGTCGATAGCCTCGTTGCTCACTCGGACGCATCCATGGGACACCGGGAAGGGCGGCACGTAGCTGTCGCCGTGGATGGCGTATCCCTCGTAGAAGAACTTGGGGCGCCACAACGTGCCAAGAGGATCGGTGTCGGTTCCGTCGATCTCCGAGTACGTCGCGAACACTCCCTGAGGCGTGATCGCCGTGTCCGTCTCACCATCTTCGACGTAGGTGTAGCCGCCGCCGGTAGAGGTATTGAGCGTGTAGGCGAGCTTCCCGTTCCGGATGATCATGACGAGGTCGAGCTGGAGATTGACCTCGATGAGGTTGCCTGACGCGGGTCTTGGAGTCGGCCGTAACCCGTGGTCCAAGGCGTCCCATGTGGCGGCGTCGACGATACCTGTCGTCTCCAAGTGAGCGGTTTTCTGCAGGGCCCATACCGCCTGTTGCGTCGAATCTCCGAAGTAACCGTCGGCCGGGCCCACCCAGTAGCCGAGGCCGTTCAGCTCGTCTTGCAACTGGGTCACCCAGTGCCCGGCGCTGCCCTCCTGAAGGAGTGGGATGGTCGTCCAGTAGTTCTCGTCTCCCTGGTAGATGGCGACGTAGCCGGAGTTCTCGACGCGAAGGCGGTTCTTGCTGCCCCCAGGGAAGTTCGTTCTCGAGCTCCAAAGGGCATGCTGGCCTACGTAGACGACGAAGTTGCCGTCGAGCTGCAAGATGGCAAAGGCTCCGGGATGACCCTCTGTCCCGCTGTCCCAGAGAGCCACGGTGCCCTCGTAGAGCACGAGATTGCCGTCCGTCTGCATGACGAAGCGGTACTTGTGATTGGCCGAGACGAGCTCGCTTCCCGCCTCGAGCCTCGTCCCCGTCCGTATGTACGATGCCGGAGGCGCCGTGCTCGCCTCCACCGCGGCCGCTGGAAGAAACGTAAGCAGCAGCACGGCAAGCGCGCATGCGCCCAGCAGCCGTCTCGGCGCTTTCGCAACCATCACCTGTCTCCTGGTAGGTGGTCCTATGTGGCCGTCACGCTAGCTCGGCTGGACAGAGGGAGCTGGGTTTAGACGGCCGGGTCCGGTCCGGCCACCGGCCCGTTCGTCTCCACAGACTCGATCGTCTCGACCACGTCGTCGTCCTCTTCGCCGTCTTTGCTCCCGGCGGCACCCACGTTCCCGTAAAGGCCGAAGAAGGCAGCCGCCGACAGCGAGCCTCCGACGAGGGGGGCGACGATAAAGAGCCATACCTGGTTGAGCGCAGTTCCACCAACGAAGAGGGCGGGGGCGAGGGCACGCGCCGGGTTTACGGACGTGCCGTCGATGGGGATGCCTATGAGGTGGCAAAGGGCCAGCGCGAGACCGATGGCGACGCCTGCCACGAGCGAATAGCTGTTGTCCTTCGTGACGCAGAGGATCACGAAGACGAAGAGAAACGTGAGCACGACTTCGGCTATGAATGCCCCGAGTGCGTGCACGTCGATCAGCGATGCTTTCCCGTAGCCGTCGGTACCGAGGCCCTGCCTGCTGGTGCTGTAGCCGGGAACGAGGCTGAAGACGGCACGCAGCAGGCCGGCCCCGACGATTCCCCCGATGATCTGAGAGGCCCAGTAGGAGACGGCCGTGGTCAAGTCGATGCGCCGGGCGACGAGGAACCCGATCGTCACGGCAGGGTTGATGTGGCAACCGGAGATCGGCCCGATGGCGTACACGAGGACGAGAAGGACGAGGCCGAAGGTGAGCGCGGTGGCGACGACTCCCGCCGACACGCTCGTCCCCGCGGCCCTGAACCCGAAGCTCAAGGTCGCCACCCCGACGCCGAAGAAGACGAGGAGACCCGTTCCCAACGCTTCGGCGAAGCAGGAACGCCATGGCATCGCTTCGCGAAGCTAACACCATGGTCGGCGAGATCGGCGGATGCCGCTGCCCCGGAGCTACCGGGCAGCCCGGAGCTACCGGCCGGCCCTGGTTACCGGCCAGCGCTGAGCTACCGGCCAGCGCCGGTGCGCACGAGCCGGCGCGCAGGCCGGCAAGAATCTGCCATGACCCGCATCGCGCTCGTGCTCGGGGCTGGTGGCCTGACCGGGCAGGCCTACCATGCCGCCGTCCTCGCAGCCCTCTGGCGGGTCACGGGCTACGACCCGCGCCAGAGCGACCTTGTCGTCGGCACCTCGGCAGGATCTGTCGTAGCCGCCTCGCTCCGTGCCGGGCTGAGCGCAGACGACCAGTACGCCCGTGCGACCGGGCGGCCGCTCACGCCTGCCGGCGCCGAGCTCATCGGCCGGGCCATCCCGACGCCCCAGCTCTCGGGCACGCCGCGCCAGGAACGGTCCCGGGGCGGGCCCGCCTCCCCCCGCCTCCTCGGTCGCCTGGCCGCCCAGCCCTGGCCGCCCCGACCGGCGCTCACGATTGCCGCCCTTCTTCCCGAAGGACGGCGTGACCCTTCTACCTGGTTCACTCCGTTCGACGTGCTCTTCCCAGGTGGAAGGTGGCCAGACGCCACTCTCATGATCTGTGCCGTCGACTTGGACAGAGGCGTCCGAGTCGCCTTTGGCGCCGATGGACCGGACGCCTCCGTGGCGGCGGCCGTCCAGGCCTCGTGCGCCATCCCGGCGGTCTTCCAGCCGGTAGTGATCGGTGGCACCCGTTACGTGGACGGCGGGGTGTACTCCCCTACGAACGCCGATCTCGTCTGCGCCGAGGAGACGGCCCTCGGGCAGCGTTCACGAGCGGTAGCCGGTGGGTTGCCGGACGCTGTCATCGTGAGCTCGCCGATGTCGGGGAGTCCGGTATCGAGCCGGCTGCAGGCGGCCGCCCGTTTCTCCCCCGCCCGCAAGCTCGCCCGCGAAGTCAGCCTCCTGCGCGAGAGGGGGATCCCGATCCTCGTGTTCGAACCGACGCCGTACGTCATCGACGAGATGGGGTTCAACGCCATGGACTCGAGCCGCGGACCGGCGGTCGCCGAGGCGGCTCTCGACCATGCCCAGGCCCTTCTGGACAGCCCGCGGGCGCGAGAGGTCGCTCGGCTCCTCGCCAAGCAGTCTCGTTGAGACGCCGCAGGCTCGGGGCCGCTCATCTGGGTCGGGCGGAGGCGATTCCAAGCCGGCTAGGACGGACCGAGACGCTCGAGCAGGTGCTCGGCTATCTGGACGGCGTTGAGGGCGGCACCCTTGCGCAGGTTGTCGCCCGACACGAACATCGCAAGCCCCCGCCCTCCCTCGACCCCCGGGTCCGCCCGCAGCCGGCCCACCAAGGACACGTCGCCGCCCGCGGCGTCGAGGGGCGCGGGCACGTCGACGAGCTCGACTCCGGGGGCGCCCGGCCCCGAGAGCGCCTCGCGAGCCTGCTCGACGGAAAGGGGCTGCTCGAACTCGAGGTTCAGGGACACCGAATGCCCGGTGAAGACGGGCACGCGCACGCACGTGCACGACACGGGCAGATCGGGCAGCCGGAGGATCTTGCGCGCCTCGTCCCGGAACTTCTGCTCCTCGGTCGTCTCGCCGGAGTCGTCCGCGACGAGGGAGCCTGCGAGCGGCAGCACGTTGAAGGCGATTGGTCCGGCGAACACCTTGGCGGGTGGGAGGTGAATCCCGGCCGTGCCGTAGGCGAGGGACGCCGGACCACCTGTCCCGGCCTCCCCGGCGGCAAGCTTTGCGGCCTGCTCGTCCAGCTCCGCCACGCCGGCGAGCCCGGCGCCGGACACCGCCTGATAGGTCGACACGACCATGCGGCGGAGCCCGGCGGCGTCGTGCAACGGCTTCACGGCCGGCATGGCGACCATCGTCGTGCAGTTGGGGTTGCCCACTATCCCTTTCGGGATCTCAGAGAGCGCCTCGGGGTTCACCTCCGAGACGACGAGCGGCACTTCCGGGTCCATCCGCCAGGCCGAGGAGTTGTCGACGACGAGCGCACCGGCGGCGGCGACGGCGGGCGCCCACTCTCGTGAGGCAGGAGCGCCGCAGGAGAAGAGAGCGAGGTCGAGGTCCGCGAACGACGCCGTGGCGACGTCCTCGACCACGATCTCGCGACCGGCCCATCGAAGCGTCCGCCCGGCAGAGCGCGAAGAGGCAAAGAGACGCAGCTCCGAGCAGGGGAACGCCCTCTCCTCGAGGAGCGACCGCATGACCCCGCCCACCTGGCCCGTGGCCCCGAAGACGCCGACGCGCACCAGGCGCCTCTGGCCGGCGCGCGCCAGCACGGCGCCTGTGCCGTCGATCTCGTCCACCACGACCGAGATCCTAGGAATCGAGCTCGAAGGCGGCGTGCAGCGCCTGCACCGCCCTCTCGGCCACCTCCGCCCGGACCATGCAGGAGATCCGTATCGGGGAGGTGGAGATCATCTCGATGTTGATGCCCTCGGCTGCGAGGGTCTCGAACATCGTCGCCGTGACCCCCGGGTGGGTCTTCATGCCTGCCCCGACAAGCGACACCTGGGCGACGTCCAGGTCAGCCGCCACATCTGCCGCGTCCAGGATCGCCTTCATCGTCTCGGCTACCTCCATGCTCTGGGCGAGGTCGTCCCGGGGCACGGTGAAGGAGATGTCGGTCATTCCCTGGTGAGAGACGTTCTGGACGATCATGTCGACGTTCACGGCGCGATCGGCGAGGTGGCGGAAGAGGTTGGCGGCGATGCCGGGTCTGTCGGCGACGCCGGACAAGGTGACCTTCGCTGCCGAGGTGTCGTGGGTGACCGCCGACACTATGGGCTGCTCCATGGATGGGTCCTCCTCCGTTACGGACGTGCCCGGCTCCCAGGTGAAGCTCGAGCGGACTATGAGGGGCACGTGGTGGTTGCGGGCGAACTCGACGGATCTGAGCGCGAGGACGCGTCCCCCGGTAGCGGCGATCTCGAGCATCTCCTCGAAGGAGACGCGGTTGAGCTTTCGCGCCGCCGGCACGATGCGTGGGTCGGCGGAGAAGACGCCCGAGACGTCGGTGTAGATCTCGCACCTGCCGGCGCCGAGCGCGGCGGCGAGTGCCACGGCCGTCGTGTCCGAGCCGCCGCGCCCGAGGGTTGTGACGTCGCGGGTCGAGGAGACACCCTGGAACCCGGCGACGACGGGCACGACACCCTCGGCGAGGGCCGAGCGCAGCCGGTCGCCCTTCACCTCGAGGATGCGAGCTTTCGTGTGGATCGTGTCGGTGATGATGCCTGCCTGGCTGCCCGTGAACGAGGCGGCCGCCACCTCGCGCTC
>JASHRK010000307.1 GCA_030037405.1 Acidimicrobiales bacterium
GCCGCGAGGCGCTCGTCAAGCTACGGGGCCAGGCGCTCGCCAACATCTCCGCGCGAGAGCTGAAAGAGGCTCAGCGCGACCTGGCCGATGCGCGGCGGGCGGCGCGCTCCTTCGCCGGTCTGCAGGCCGAAGCACAGCGAACGCGCCAGCAGCTCGACGAGCACCGGGCCGAGAAGAGAGAGCTCGTGGCGAGAGACCGCGATCTCTCGTCGCTGCTGGCGGCCTGGGAGGCTCTTCTCGCAAGGAGGCAAGCCGAGAGCAGGATCGAGGCCCTTCCACCTCTTTCACCTGAAGACGACCGGATGCTGCGTGCCGCGCCTCGCCTGGACGAGCTCCGGGTACAGCTGTCCGGTCATCTGGAACGGCGTGCCAGGTACGAGGCCGGCCTCCGAGGGAGGCTGCCAAAGCTCCGGGCGAGCGTGGACGACCGGGTGCGGCGTCTCGGCGGGGAGTGGGCGCGTGAGCTGGCAGATGAGCCGGAGCTCCACGTCGAGGCGCTCATGAGGGAGGCACGAGACCTGGTCGAGGTGGTCACCGGTGCCGACGCTCACGTCAAAGCGGCGAGAGCCCTCCTTGCCAAGGCCCGCCAAGAGGCCGACCAGTCGCGCCTTGTGTACGGGGAGTCGTCGGAGTCGCCGGCGCCCGGAGTGGTACCGGAAGCGAGGCAGCTCGACCGGCGGCTGCAAGTCCTGCGAGAGCTGCGGGTCCGGGTCACCGAGATGGACGTGTTGCAGCGCGACGTGGAGCGCGACGTCGAGGCCGAGCTGCGCGACCGAGCCGCGGGCGACGCGCAGCAAACGAGCGGGCGGGCGACGACCGTCCTGTGTCTCTTGGCCACCGCAGCCATGGTGGTAGTGGCGGCCGTGCTCCTTTCCCGCCACGAGACTGCAGTCGGCGTCATCGTGGGAGCGGCTGCCATCGCGTGCGCAGCAGCAGGATGGATGGCCCACCGGGGCAGCGGCAGCAAGGGACGGGGTGCCGACGGACGGGGTGCCAACGGACGGGGCGCCGGCGGACGGGGCGCCGGCGGATGGGCAACCACGGGACGCCGCGCCACGGGATGGGCCGCCAAAGACCCGGGCGACCAGAACGAGACCAGCGACTCCGAAGGCGCGGGTGCCTTCTGTAAAGACTCAGGTGCCGCCGAGACGGCTCGGCGCTTACGGGCCGAGCGGCTCGAACGCCTCGAGCGTGCCCGCGGTGAGGCTCGGGCCACCGCACTCAGCGTCGGCATCTCGAGCGTGCCCTCGCTCCTCAGCATCCAGCACGAGATCGACGAGACCGAGTCGCTCGTGAAAGAGCGGGATCGCCTCGACCGGGCAACTGAGGCTGTGCTCCACGCGGAGTCTCGCGCTCTCCACGCCGAGCGCGAGCTCGAAAGCCACGAGCTACGCCTCTCCGAAGAGAACGCCAGGGTCGAGTCGTTCGCCCGCAGGCTCGGGTTGCCTCCCGAGGTCGGCGCCGATGAGCTGCCAGACACGATCCGGCACATCGGGGAGCTTCGCGAGCGCCTGAGCTCGCTCGTGTCACTGGAAAGGGAGCTCGACGAGTCCAAGAGGCAGATCGACGACTTCGAGACGTCGACAGCGGCATTCGCCCACTCGGTCGGCCTCTCACTTCCGGGCGACGACGGAGGAGGGATCGATCTGGAAACCTTCTTCGCGACGTCAGCGGACCGCATGGAGAACCTGAAGGCACAGGTCTTCGAGCTGCAATCGAATCTCGACAAGGCCGCCGCGGCGAAGCGTGAGATCGATCGCACCCTCGGCGAAGGAGAGCGGGCCGAGGAGCTCCGCCGCACCCTCGAGTCAGGTCTTGTCCTCGAGTGGCAGTCCGAGAGCAAGGCGACTGAGGAGCGGCTGGACGAGCTCGAAGTCATGGTCGACCAGCTGGTCCGCGATCACGCAGGCAAGCTGCGCGACCTCGAGCAGCTAGCCGAGGCGAGCGACGTCCCGCGCCTCGAGCAACGCTGCGAGGAGATCGACTCCGCGTTGCGCTCGGCCCTGCGCGAGTACCTCGTCTTGAGCGGCGCCCGCTACCTGATCGATCGCACCCTGACGAGCTACGAGCGTCAACGTCAGCCGGCCGTGCTGGAGCGCGCCGGGGACCACTTTGCCCGAGTCACCCGAGGCGCCTACGCCGGCGTCGTCGTGGACCCGGGGGGAGAGGGCTCTAAGCCCACGATCCGGGCGACCCGACGGAACGGAGAGGCGATCGACGGGACGGCGCTCAGCCGCGGCACGATGGAGCAGCTCTACCTTTGCCTACGGATCGCGCTGGCAGAGTCCTTTGCGGAGAGGTACGTGCCCCTCCCCATCGTGCTCGACGACGTGCTCGTGAACTTCGACCCAGAGAGAGCCGCTGCGGTAGTAGAAGAGCTGGCGGCGACTGCCCAGTGTCACCAGGTTCTCCTCTTCACCTGTCATCCCCATCTCGCCGAGCTCGTCTCGGCAAGGGCGCCTCAGGCGGCGATACAGGAGCTCCCCCCGACTTGAGCGCTCTAGAGCGCGAAATCTTGAGGTGTCCGCTCGAGAGGCTCAGGCCTTCCCGGCGTCGGCCTCCCCGTCCTTTCCGTCCTT
>JASHRK010000031.1 GCA_030037405.1 Acidimicrobiales bacterium
CCGCCTCAAGCTCGTCGGAGGCCGCCTTGGAGGCGACAAGCATGGAACGGTCCACGAGGCGGGCGAGGCGCTCTCCCTCGGCCGACCCGGAGACGAGGTGACGGAGGAGGAGCATCTGCTCGACGACGAGGGAGGGATTGGCGATGTGGGTTCCGAGCTGCCTGGATGCTTCGTCGAGGGCCTCGCGTCGGGCACCGAGCGAGCCGATCGGGCGGGGGATCGCCTTCTGGATCCAGCCGACCGTCAGGGTGCCGCGCACTCTGGCGAGGGCGTTCGGAGCGGCCGCTCGCTCGAGGGTGACGAGCACCTGGTACCGCTCGGGCTCGTCGTCCGGTCTCATGGCGCAACCGGCGGAGTCACAGCGCCGCCGCCATGACCTGAAGAGCTCGTCGACGGACTCGACGTCATAATCGGGCTGCGGGTGCGCCGACGAGGGCTTCTCGCGTGCGCGACGAACCCGCAGATGTTCCGCGGGCACCTCAGGTCTCCCGCCAGGCTGGTCGGTTGGCGGCCGGTCGACTCGGCCAAAGTACCATCGTGACGGGCGAATTCGTGGGATCGTTGGGCATGCAGAAGTCCTCTCCAGAGGCTCCCTTGCACATACCCAGCGTGAGCGTGATCTTGCCGGTCCTCGACGAAGAGGTGATGCTTCCCGCCTGCCTGGAAGCGATCACGGAGCAGAGCTACCCGGCCGTCGTGGAGGTCATCGTGGCCGACGGCGGGTCGAGGGACGCCACGACAGAGGTCGCCTCGAGCTTTCCCAGGGTGCGCGTGATCGACAACCCGCGCCGCAGCCGCCCGGCCGGTCTCAACGTCGCCATCGCGGCGGCGAGAGGAGAGATCCTCGTGCGAGTCGACGCCCGCACCCGCATCGCCCCCGACTACGTCGAGCGTTGCGTGTCGGCCCTCGAGGCGTCAGGGGCTGCCATGGTGGGCGGCCCGATGCGCTACCTCGCCGACAGCCCCGTGAAGCGAGGCGTCGCCGCCGCCATGATGTCTCGGCTCGGGGCCGGCCCGGCCGAGTTCCGGCGGCTCGGGGGAGAGCCGCGCTTCGTCGACACCGTCTACCTCGGGGCCTACCGGGCCGAGGTGATGGCGAAGCTCGGTGGCTACGACGAGTGGTCCGGGGGGAACGAGGACGCCGAGCTGGCCTTTCGGGCGCAGGAGATGGGGGGCGTCTACCTCGACCCGGCTATCTCGTCGAGCTACGTCGTGCGAGAGGGCCTTCGTGGTCTCGGCCGTCAGTTCTACCGCTACGGGAGAAACAGGGCTCGCACCATCCGCAAGCATCCCCGTTCCCTCTCGGCACGCCAGCTCGCTGTGCCAGCACTCGCCCTAGGACTGGCGAGCCCCTGGCGCAGGTGGGTGCTCGGTGCCTACGGGGCCGTCGTGATCGGCCGCGCCGCCCGAGAGGCCATCGACGATCCTGGGGCGGCCCCGACGATGCTGGCGGCGCTGCCGACGATGCATGCCTGCTGGGGGGCCGGTTTCTTCGTGGGGATCCTCACACCTGGTACCTCGAAGGGGCGGGCCGGGTCGAGGTGAGCTCTCCGGAGGGACTCGCGCCAGGCGAGGTGCGAGAGACCGTTGCGCCCCCGGGCGGTCTCCGCCAGCGCGTCAGCTACAACGCCACGATCCGTCTCGCCGGGAGGCTGAGCGGCGCCCTTCTCACCCTCGTCGCCCTCCGGATCGCCACCCGCTACTTCGGCCCAGGCAAGTGGGGTCTCATAGTGGCGGCGTCTGCTCTCGGCAACCTCTTCGTCGGCGTCTGTGACTTCGGGCTCTTCAAGATCGTCGGGAGGGAGATCGCGGCGGAGGGGGCTGATGAGGAAGCCGTCTATGGGGGAGGTTTCCTCGCCGGGCTCCTCGTCTCGGTCGTCCTCATGGCGGTGATGACAGCTGCGTCCCTTCTCGTCTTCATCCACCGCCCCGCCATCAGGTCGCTCGCCTTGGTCCTCGTCCTCAGCCTCCCGCCGAACGTCCTCTGGGTCATCTCGACCGCCGTCTTCGTCGCCAAGGCAAGAAACGACAGCCGTGCCGTCGTCGACGTCCTGAGCAGTGCCTTCCTTCTCGGGGCGACAGGCGCCACCGTGGCGGCCGTATTCGCCGCCAGCGGGTACATCTGGCTCACTGTGGCAGCCGACCTCGCCACGGCCGTCCTCTCCATGGGTCTCGCTCGGCGCTACGTGAAGCTGGACATGCGTCGAGGCCGCCAGCACGTAAGAGAGCTTCTCAGGCGGTCTCGCCCGGTCGGGGTGAGCCAGCTGCTCTTCAGCATCTTCACCCAGACCCAGGTGCTCCTGCTCTCGCTCTTCGTAGCGAGCGCCGCCGTGGGACAGTTCGGCGTCGCCTTCCAGATCACGACCTTCGGCTTCGCCGTTCCCTCGACGGTGACGGGGGCGATCCTGCCGAAATTCGTCGACGCCCCGCCCGAGCGCCAGCGTCGCCTCCTGCAGCGTGCGCTGGAGGTACTCGTTGTCCTCGGGGCGAGCCTGCCCCTCTTCTCAGTGGTCTTTGCCCGGTCGGTGATCGGCCTCGTGTCAGGAGCACGGTTCACGGGCGGTGCCACGTCGCTCGTCTTCCTCTCCTGTTTCGTCGCCTTCGTCTTCCCCTGGACGCTCTTCAGCGACGGCCTCGTCTACGTGCGCGCCGAGAGCTGGGTGATGAAGACGACGGCGGTGACAGCGGTGGCAAATCTGGTCGCGGCCGCAATCGTCATCCCCTTCTTCGGGATAGACGGCGCTGCCTGGGTCATGGCCGCCGGCGGTCTCCTCCTGTTCGTGATAACGGCCGTCGCGTTCAAGAGGGTCGCCGACGTCTGGGTGTCGTTTCGACGGCCCTTGCGGTACCTGGGGGTCTCGCTCGTCCTGATCGGCCTCTACGAGCTCCTTTACGAGACTGCTCACGTCCACTCCGGTCGTGGTC
>JASHRK010000308.1 GCA_030037405.1 Acidimicrobiales bacterium
GTCGGGGACATCTCGAACCCGCTCATCGCGGAGATCACCCTCGGTGCCGAGACTCGCCTCCAGCGCGCCCAGTACTCGCTCCTCCTCACCAACTCAGAGGACAAGCCCGAGCTCGACTCGAGCCACATCCGCTTGTTCTTGCAACGCCGGGTCGACGGCCTGCTGCTCTCGCTCGCCTCCGAGACGCATCCCGAGACGCTCAAGCTCCTCCGCGACCTCACCGTCCCGGTCGTCCTCATCGATCGTGAACCGCGCCAGTCCTCGAGGGCACGGCAGGCGAGCAAGGTTCTCGTCGACCACCGCACGGGTATGCACCAAGCGATCGGGCGTCTCCTCGACCTCGGTCATCGCCGCATCGGGCTCGTTCTCGGCTCGTCGCTGCGTTTCTCGCGTGAGAGGCTGGCGGGCCTGGAGGCGGCCTACGCCGAGCGCTCGCTCGGCGCCTCGTACGCGGTGCTGGAAGGTCCGTTGCAGCAAGGCTTCGGCGAGGAGGCGACCGCCCGACTGCTCGACGGGCCCGAGGCGGCGACAGCGATCGTCTGCGGGAGCAACCAGCTGCTCCCTGGGGCGCTCACCGAGCTTCGCAGGCGGCGGATGCGGCCGGGAAGAGACGTCTCTCTCGTGAGCTGTGATTCGCAGCCCCTCACCGAGCTCTTCGATCCGCCCATCGCCGTCATCCGAAAGGACAATTACGAGATAGGGACGCTGAGCGCCGAGCTGTTGCTGCGCCGCCTCGAGGACCCCGACGGCCCAGCCGAGACGATCACCGTCCCCTCGGAGTTCGTCCCGACGGCTAGCTGCGCGCCCCCGCCGAAGCGAGCTAGTGCTGGGCGCTCGCGTCTCCGCCCATGACGCTCGAGGGCACGCCGTAGTCGGCAAGAAACCCACCGTCGGCATAGATCACCTGCCCCGTGACGTAGCTCGCCTCGTCCGACAAGAGGAAGCGGATCGTCCTTGCGATCTCGGCGCTCGAGGCGAGTCGCCCGAGCGGCGTCCGTGTGATCACCGGCCCGAGCTGGAAGAGCCCGGCGTCCACCTGGTGCTGCATGAGGTCGGTCTGCACGTATCCCGGGCCGACGGCGTTGACCCGGACCCCGCGGGTCGCCCACTCGACGGCCGCCGTTCGGGTGAGACCGACGAGGGCACTCTTCGAGGCGACGTAGGGAGCCCGCCCCGGGGCGCCCCGAGCTGCCGCCACCGAGACGACGTTCACTATGGCGCCACGCCCCTGGGCGAGCATCTGACGCCCGGCCGCCTGCATGCAGCGCAGAGCCCCGTGCAGGTTCACGTCGAGCACGGTCGCCCAGTCCTCGAAGGAGAGGTCCTCGAGGCGGGAGTGCAACTGGATGCCGGCGTTGTTGACGAGACCGTCGAGAGAGCCGAGCTCGTCGACGGCCGTTGCGATGGCCGCCTCGACGCTGGCGGGGTCGCGCACGTCGAGCTCGCAGGGGAGCATCGACCGATTGCTCGCCGCCTGCCTGGTAGCCGCGGTGGCGTCGATGTCGGCGACGACGACCCGCCAGCCCTGCCCGGCCAGCTCCTCACAGGTCGCCCAGCCGATCCCTCTTGCCCCGCCGGTCACGAGCGCTGTCCGAGGTCTCTCTGCCATCTGTCCTCCTACTCGCCCGTCTTGACCGAGCTCGTCCTGTAGGCGCAACGCTCGAGCGCGGCGTCGACGAGCCGAGGCCCGAGCCCGGGATCCTCGGGCGGGAGGACCGTTCCCTTCACGACAGCGTCGAGGAAGTCCCTGTCGAACAGCTCGTGGGCGCAGTCGAACGGCCGGTCGGCTGAGTAGGCCTCGACGTAGTCGAAGGCGGGCGAGGCGAAGACGCAGTGTTGGTGGACCTCCGGGTGGACGTGCAACGAAGCTCTGGCGCCGGCCCTCGCCGCCTCGGCGGCGAGGTGCATCGCCTCGCCGACCCCGCCGATCGTCGTGGCGTCCATGCGGAGGACGTCGACGGCCCCGGCGGCGAGCAGCTCGGCGAGCTCACCGGGGCGGGTTGCCTCGTCGCCCGAGGCCACTGGGCAGAGGTAGGAGCGCCGCAGCTCCGCGATCTCTCTCGCCCGGTGCCGGGGGAGAGGGTCCTCCACCCAGGTGATCCCGTAGGGCGCCCACAGTCGCATGGCTTCCACGCCCTGGCGCACGCTCTCCCACGACCACGCCATGTCGACGACGACAAGCGGGTCGTCGCCGACGAGCCGCCGGAGGTGGGCGAGCCTCCCCGCGAGCTGGGCGGGGTCCTTGTAGCTCGCCGCCTCGATCTTGAGGCCGACGTAGCCTTCGTCGACCCGGGCCGCCAGGCGCTCGGCGTACGCCTCGTCACTCTCGCCCGGGAGGTTGTAACCCTCGAGGAGGAGGACGGGGACGGGTCGCGGGTAGCCGCCGAGGAGGCTCCAGAGGGGAAGCCCGGCGACCTGTGCTCTTATGTCCCAGAGGGCGATCTCGAGTAGAGAGCGGGCGCGGGCCATGACGCCGTCGCGGTCCATTGCCGTGGTAGCTCTCCCGATCTCTGCCATGCGGGCGCCGACGTCGAGGGCGTTCTTGCCGACGACGAGCGGGGCGAGAACGTCGGCCACGGCGACGTCTACCGGCACCCCGCGACTCAGCCCGAGTGCCTCGCCGACGATCCCGTCCGAGGTCGTCAGGCGGACGGCGGCGTAGTGGCGACTCGGCACCGAGTAGGTGCCGAAGCTGAGTGGGTTGGGCAGCTGCAGCTCGCAGGCCCACACCTGCACGAGCTCGACGCGGCTCTGGTCGTTCATCGGCGTTCTCTCATCCTCCGGGTGGCCTCGTGCTGGTAACGTTTCCAACCTAATGGCGCCCAGGTTGAGCGTCAACGGTAACGACATGCTGAGAGGGGAGCCCGTGCCCAAGCTCGCCGACGAGACCGTGCCCGACCGGCGGGGCCCGTGGCCTTCTGCCCAGCCGAGCTGGCCGCGGCCTCCCTGGGTCCTCTCCGGCAGGATCCTCACCGCATGGTGCGAGATGCCCCGCGAGCTCCTCGCCTCCGCCATGAGCCCGGACCTGCTTCCGCTCGGCGGACCGTCCCTGCGCACGAGAGTCCGTTTCTACGACCTCGCTTACGAGGCGCTCGGCTCGTCGTCGTTGGCGCCGCTCGCCCCGACGGCCGGACGTTTTCGCGAGTGCTCTGTGGCAGTCCCCGCCAGGTACAGAGAGATAGAGGGCGAGCTCTCCCTCCTCCTCTGGTCCGAGTCGGAGACTTACCTCACGTCGGGACGGGAGATCTTCGGCTGGCCGATCCGCCTCGCCGAGATCGACCTCGCGGGGAGCCTCTGGAGCGCCGGGTCATTGCCCGGCACGTCGGGGAGCGCGGCGATGCGCGAGAGCTGGGGCACGATCTCCATCGCCGGTGTCAAGGTGGCAGGCGTCTCGGACGACCCCCCGATCTCTCTCACGTCGACCACGGCGTGGTTGGCGCCGCGGCTCAACTTGCGGCGCGGTGGACTCGACGAGGACGAGCGGGAGCTGCTCGTCATCCGCCCTGAGGTTCGCTCTGGGGGAGAACGCTATTCGGCGACCGGCGAGCTCACCTTCGACCTCGCTGCTGGCCACCCGCTCGCGCCGCTCGGCGGGAGCGAGACTCCGGCTCGTTACGAGGTGAGCGACGGTTTCGAGATCGTGGTCGGAACAGAGGTCGAGCTCGCCCGGTGAGATGCTCGCGGCCGGGAGCTCAGGCGCTGCCTGGCTACGTCCGCAACTGGGCGTCGATACGGAGTGCTCGACGATCGGCGATCAAGCGACCGGTCCCCGTGGCTGCGGGAACATCTGCTCTTCGGGCACTCGCCGGAGGTGGAGCAGACCGAGAACCACGAGGACGAGCACGACTGCTGCGAGGATGAAGGATATGACCGCTCCCCACAGGGCGACCTGGCCGATCGTCCAGAAGGCGTAAGCCTCGAGTAGCAGCCCTTGGAGCGTCGTGCCCTTGAAAGCGACCTCGACGTCGGCTGCGAGGGCGGCATTCGACGGGTGCGCGATGGAGGCGGCGCTCAACTTGGCGTAAACGCCGTGATCGGGCATCGAGTAGACGTCTTCGCGGATCTTCTCCGCGTAAGCGGCCGCTTGCGGACCGGTCAGCACCTCTTGGCCGGCGTACTGGCCGATGAAGGAGCGCTCCTTCCAGTTGACGGAGCCCTTCGTGTCTATCTGCGCCTTCGTCGGGAAGTACACCTCCTGGTACGCGAGCTGGTTGTGGACGTTCGTGCTCACGTAGCTGTAGCCCCAGAGGCCGAGCGCCCCTGCCGCTGCCAGCACGATGACGAGGACGGCGCCGACCGCTGTCAAGATCATGTCGAAAGTCCTGCGTCGCATGCTTCACCACCTTTGGCTTTCCGTAGAGGTGCTTGCTCCCTCTCGGTCCTCTGGTAGGCATCTTGTCTCCGACGGGCGGCGCGAAACAGGGTCGAAAGTCACATGGCAAGGCGGGGCGAGGGTCTCTGGTGCGGCCCCGGACTGACACCGACCCGAGGCGGGTCGGCACCGAGCTACGGCGCCGGAGACGGCTCCTGCGAGGTCAGCGCGAGATGTCCACCCAGGTGGTCTTGAGCTGGGTGTACCCCTCGATGGCGTGCATCGACTTGTCCCTGCCGAAGCCCGACTGCTTGAACCCGCCGAAGGGGAGCGAGAGGTCGCCCATGTCGAAGGTGTTCACCCAGACGGTCCCCGCCCTGAGGCGCGAGGCGATGCGATGCGCCGTGCCGATGTCGCGGGTCCAGACGGCCGCCGCCAATCCGTAGACGGTGTCGTTGGCCACCCTGAGCGCCTCTTCGGCGCCCTCGACCTCGAGGACCGCCAGCACCGGTCCGAAGACCTCCTCCCGTGCGATCGTCATCTCTGCGACCACCTTGTCGACCACGGTCGGGCTCATGTAGGTCCCGCCGGAGTCCTCGAGCGTGCGGTTGCCGCCGAGGACGACCTCTCCGCCGTCCCGCCTGGCTCCCTCGACGTAGCCGAGGATGCGTGAGAGCTGAGTCCCGTCCACGACGGCGCCGAGGTCGTTGCCCGGGTCGAGCGGGTCGCCCACGCGGAGTCTCCGACCGAGCTCGACGACGCCGGAGACGATCTCGTCGTGTACCAGGCGGTCGACGATGAGGCGGGAGCCGGCGTTGCAGGTCTGGCCCTGGTTGTAGAAGATCCCCCAGGCGACGGTGCTGATCGCCGCTTCGCGGTCGGGGGCGTCGGCGAGCACGATGTGCGGGCTCTTTCCTCCGCACTCGAGGGAGACGGCCTTCATGTTCGACTGTCCCGCGTAGCTGAGGAACAGCTTGCCCACCTCGCTCGATCCGGTGAAAGCAAGCTTGTCGACGTCCATGCTCATTCCGAGGGCACGGCCGGTACGCGGTCCGTCTCCCGGCACGACGTTGAGCACCCCGGGGGGAAGGCCGGCCTCCGATCCGAGCTCGGCGAGCCGGATGGCGGTGAGCGGCGATTGCTCGGCTGGTTTCACGACGACCGAGTTCCCGGTGACGAGCGCCGGGCCGAGCTTCCAGCTGAGGATCGGCATCGGGTAGTTCCAGGGGATGACGGCTCCGACGACGCCGAAGGGCTCGCGGGTGACCGTCGCCAGCGCCTCCGGGCCGACCGGCGCGACCTCGCCCATGAGCTTGTCCGCCATCTCGGCGAAGTACTGGATGCAGTTGGCGGCGCCGTTCGCGTCGACGGCGATCGATTCGCCGATCGGCTTGCCGACGTCCAGGCTCTCGAGCAGTGCGAGCTCCTCCGCGTGGTCGCGGATGAGCTCGGCAAAGCGGAGCATCACCTCCTTGCGGCGGCGGGGGTGAAGACGCGACCAGCGCCCGTCTTCGAAGGCCGCCCGAGCCGCCGACACGGACCGCTCGACGTCGGCGACGTCGCAGAGCGCCACCCGCGCGAGCACCCTGCCGTCGCGCGGGCTGTTGTCTTCGAAGGTCTCCTCGGAGCTTGCAGCGCACGGCTCACCGTCGATGAACGCCTGCCCGGACGGCTCGATCACTTCGGCCGCCTTCAGCCAGTCTTCGTAGTTGCGCTCGCTGGCCGTGCTCACGATGGACGACACGAGGATCTCCTCTCTGCTCGTTTCTTTCCGGTTACCAGCTTTGCCGATGGTCACCGAGCATCCGGCCGCTCACGAGCCGAGATGACGGCGAGCCCGCCGGTGGCGCTCACGGCCGCCTGCCGAGCTGGCGGAGCAGGTTGGCAGCGGCGATCGCGCCCGAGCAGAGCGCTCCCTCGATCCATCCCTGGGCCTCGGAGCTGATGTCGGAGCCGGCGAACTGGAGCGTGCTCTCGGGGTCGTTCTCGGTGCCGTGCGCCGGGCGGTGGCCTGGCCGGGCGGTGCGCCACGTCCCGAGCGAGAACGGGTCGGAGTTCCAGTCGTGCCAGGCGCTGTCGAGCACCTCGGCGTCGGGGAAGAATGCCTGCACCGCCCGCCCGACGTTGCCGCGAGCGCTCAGGTCGATCGCCTCTTCCTTTGCGCCGAACGCGACGATCCAGGCGAGGTCGCCGTCGGCGCGGTCCCAGACGAGCTGGCTCAGCCCGAGGCCCCGCCCGACGCCCCAGCACCCGTCGGGCACACCTCTTGCACGTAGCACCACCTTCACGGCGGCACCGGCATTGGCGCCGGAGACCTCGGCGATCCCGGGCGGGACGCCTACGTCGAGCCGCATGCTCGGGAGGACGTTGATCGGGAGGGCGAGGACGACGCGTCGGGCATCGAGCTCCCCATCCTGTGTCGAGAGCCGGTAGCCGCCCCCGCGCGCCACGATGCGGTGGACGGGTTGGCCCAGGCGGAGCTCTAGCCCTGGCGTGGCCGCCATCGCCTCGGCGAGGTGCCTCCACCCCGGAACCGGGGTCAGCTCGAGGATCTTGGCGTACCCGAGGAGACCGCCGTGGTCCGCCAGGCTGCTGAGCCCGTCCCCGACCGCTCCCTCCGCTTCGGGGGCGCCGACTGAGGTGACCGACCAGCCGAAGAGGAAGTCCCTCACTTCCGGCGTCGTGCCGAGCCGGTCCAAGTACTCCCCGAGCGAGAGCAACGCCACCTCTGCGTCGGCCCCGGCAGCGTAGTCGTCGGCGTCCTGGGCCAGCGCGCGGAGGGCCCTTTCGAGCTCGGACCACTGCTCGGGCGGCACGGGAAGACCCTCGCGAGAGATGCCGCCGGTGTGCCAGCGAAAGCTCCGCGGCAGCGGCCAGCGACGCTCGCCAAGGCCGTAGCGAGCGAGCTCGGTCCGGACCTCACGGTGCTCTCCCAGGAAGTAGGCACCGCCCAGCTCGACCAGGTCGCCGGTCGGCTCGTACTCCACTGTGTACGTCCGGCCACCGAGGCGATCGCGTCCTTCGAGGAGGATCGTCGGGACACCGCCCTCGGCCAGGTCCCGGGCGGCACGCAACCCGGCGAGACCGCCGCCGACGACCGCAACGTCTGCCCTCTCACTCATGGTGGCGCCGCTCCGGGTCCCTCCTTGTCACAGCAACCCAGTCTGCACGCTCTTCCGCCTACGCTTCCTGCGATGGTCTCGAGCGACGAGAGGCACTCCCGCATCCTCGTCTTCTCCGCCTCCCTCCGAGCAGAGTCGCTCAACACGAAGCTCGCCAGGCTGGCGGCCGCGACGGCAGAACGCCACGGGGCGACCGTCGACCTCGCGTCGATGCGGGACTTCGAGTCGCCCACCTACGACGCCGAGGTGGAGGCTGCCTCCGGACTGCCTCCCGGCGCCGAGCGCCTCCGGCGCAAGCTCGAGGAGAACGACGCCTTCATCGTCGCCTCGCCCGAGTACAACGCCTCCATGCCCGGCGGGCTGAAGAACGTCGTCGATTGGGTGTCCCGGCACCGGCCGCAGCCATTCAACGAGATGCACGGTCTCCTCGTCTCGGCGTCGACCTCGATGGTCGGCGGGAACCGAGGGCTCTGGTCACTCCGCGTCCCCTTCGAGCATCTCGGCGCCCGCATCTATCCCGACATGTTCTCTCTTGCCCAGGCTCACAACGCCTTCGACGGAGAGGGGGAGATCGCCAGCCCTGAGCTGAGGGAGCGGTTCGAGACGAACGTCGTCAACTTCATGAGCCTCGTCGAGGCGGCGACGCAGTATCCCTGCGTGAAGCGGGCCTGGGTCGAGTATCTCGGAGAGCACCCTGACCCGCTCGTCGACCGGGTCGAGTAGCGGATCGCCGTTTCGGTCCCTTGGCAGGCGGCACTTGGCAGGCGGCGGGTCCGTGAGCGACGACTTCGAAACGGCCGTTCGCTCTGCCCTCGCTCGCCTGTCGCGGGGCGAGGTGGTGACCTATGGGGAGCTCGCCGCCGAGGTCGGCCGGCCGGGAGCAGCCCGGGCGGTCGGTGGCGTGCTCGCCCGGACCGAGGCGCCGCTGCCTTGGTGGCGCGTCGTGACCTCGACGGGCCGTCTCGTGCCGGGCAACGAGCGGGAGCAGGCTCGCCTCCTCGAGGCCGAGGGCGTTGCCGTGACCTCGGGCACGGTGAGCCCGCGTACCATGCGTAAGGGATCACAAGCTCGAGGAAGGCACCGAGGACCGAACGGCTGAGCTCTCGATCACTCAGCTCGTCGTGTCGAAGAAGACGTTCTTCACCTCGGTGAACGCCTCGAGGGCATCGGGGCCGAGCTCGCGCCCGAGCCCTGACTGCTTGAAGCCTCCGAAGGGCGTCCAGTAGCGCACCGAGGAGTGCGAATTGACCGAGAGGGTGCCCGTCTCGAGGCCGCGCGCCACCCGGAAGGCGCGGCCGAGGTCCCTTGTCCAGAGCGACCCGGAAAGGCCGAAGGGAGTGTCGTTGGCGATCCGGATGGCGTCCGCTTCGTCGGTGAAGGGCGCGACGGTGACGACCGGCCCGAAGATCTCCTCGCGGAACGCTCGCTCGCCCGGGTCGACCGGTGCGAGCACGGTCGGCGCGAACCAGAAGCCCTTGCCATCGGGCGCCGACCCGCGGAAGGCGACTTGGGCAGGGCTCTCGAGGAAGGAGGCCACTGCCTCGCGCTGCTCTGCGCTGATGAGCGGGCCCATCTGGGAGGCCTCGTCGACAGGGTCTCCCACTTTGAACGAGCGCACGGCCGGCTCGAGCAACTCAAGGAAGCGGTCGTACACGGTGTGCTCGACGAGGATGCGTGAGCGGGCGCAGCAGTCCTGCCCGGCGTTGTCGAACACGGCGGAGGGTGCGGTGGCAGCCGCTCTTTCGAGGTCGGCGTCGGCGAAGACGATGTTGGCGCTTTTTCCTCCGAGCTCGAGCGTGAGCCGCGTCACCTGCTCGGCGCACCCCGCCATGATGGCCTTGCCCACCTCCGTCGACCCCGTGAAGCAGATCTTGCCGACGAGCGGGCTCGTGACGAGACGCCAACCCACCACGCTGCCCCGGCCCGGAAGCACCTGGAAGACGCCTTCGGGCAACCCGGCTTCGAGGCACAGCTCGCCGATCCGGACGGCCGTGAGCGGGGTGAGGTCGGCAGGCTTGAGGACGACGGCGTTGCCTGCCGCGAGGGCGGGGGCGAAGCCCCAAGAGGCGATCGGCATCGGGAAGTTCCACGGCACGATCACGCCGACGACCCCGATCGGCTCTCTGAACGTGATGTCCTCCCCGCCTGCTACGGGAATCTGGCGGCCGCAGAGGCGTTCGGGCGCCCCGGAGTAGTAGGCGAGGACGTCGCGGACGTTGCCCGCTTCCCAGCGCGCGTTCGAGATCGTGTGGCCGGCATTGCTGACCTCGAGGCGGGCAAGCTCCTCGTTCGCCTCGTCGACGCATTCGGCGGCGCGTCGCAACAGGCGGGACCGCTCCGCCGGGGCGAGCGCCGCCCAGCTTTTCTGCGCCGCCGAGGCACGGACGATCGCCTCGTCGACCTCGTCCAGCTCGAGCTGCTCGACGGTGGCGACGACCTTCTCGGTGGCGGGATTGAGGACCTGTCTCGCCGTGCTCATGGCTGCCCGAGCCGTGGTGGCATTCGACGCCCGACCGGGCCGACGGCGCTCACAGCCGTTCGAAACAGCGGTAGCGCTCCCAGTCGGTCACCACGCTGTCGAAGGCCGCCCGCTCGACTCTCGCCATGTTCACGTAGTGGTCGACGACGGTGTCCCCGAAGCACTTCCGGGCGAGGGTGCTCGCCTCGAAACGGTCCATCGCCTCCCGCAGCGTGACGGGCAGCCTCGGTGCCTCGGAGTCGTAGGCGTTGCCGTGAAATTCCTCCTCGAGCTCGAGCTCCCGCTCCACGCCGTCCAGCCCTGCCGCCACGAGGGCGGCCAGCGCGAGATAGGGGTTGACGTCGCCACCGGCGATCCTGCACTCGACACGGAGGGAATGCCCGTGGCCGACGACCCGGAAGGCACAGGTGCGGTTGTCGCGACCCCAGGCGATGGCGGTCGGGGCGAACGAGCCTGGCGCAAAGCGCTTGTAAGAGTTGACGTTCGGGGCGAGAAAGAGCGTGAGGTCGCCGGCCGAGGCCAACAGTCCGGCGAGGAAGCGCTCGAAGACCTCGGACATCCCGTGGCGGCCGTCACCGGCGAAGACGGGCCGATCGTCTTCGTCGCGAAGTGACAGGTGCACATGGCAGCTGTTGCCCTCCCGGGCGTCGTACTTCGCCATGAAGGTGATCGAGCACCTCTCCTGCGCGGCGATCTCCTTCGCGCCCGTCTTGTAGAGGACGTGCTCGTCAGCCTTGGCCACGAGCTCGTCGTAGCGAAACGCCATCTCGTGCTGGCCGAGATTGCAC
>JASHRK010000309.1 GCA_030037405.1 Acidimicrobiales bacterium
GGCCAGGGCTGCTCCATCAGCCAGTCCTCGGCCTCCATGATGTCGGCTGCCGTCAAGGGCAAGTCGGTAAGCGAAGCCAGGCAGCTGGTCTCGTCGTTCAAGGCGATGATGTCGATCCACGAGCACGCCATCGGCGCTGGGCAAACCGCCGAAGAGGATGGCGATGAGGACGCCGGCGGAGCCGCCGGCGCGGGAGCCGGCGGGAACGGCCGATCGGGGCCGAGTGCCACCATCCCGCCAGAGGCTCTCGGAGAGCTCGCAGCCCTGCAGGGCGTCGTCAAGTTCCCCGTTCGCATCAAGTGCGCCACTCTCGCCTGGAACACGCTCGCCCAGGGTCTCGACGAGCTCGCCGTATAGGGCGGTCTGAGCCCGCTGGGCTCGGGGCTCCGGCGGCGCCGGCTGAGCGCGGAGGCCGCTCGGGCATCGGCGGCGTCGGCTGAGCGCGCCGAACTCCGGCGGGGTCGGCTGAGACGCCGGTTCAGCTCGAGAGAACCAAGCCCCCGAGATCAGGGCGCAGCACCATGGCGCTGCCGGCTACCCCCAGGTCGGCGAGCGATTTCTCGCCCGCCTCCCTGAGCGCGGCCGCCCGGTCGGCATCACAGATCGCAAGGAGGCTCGGCCCCGCTCCGGACCAGGTGGCGACGGTCGCTCCGCTCCCGAGGAGCCTGCTCATAAGCTCCGGCGCTTCCGGGAAGAACGCCGCCCGCGCCGCCTGATGCAACATGTCGGCCCCCGCCTCCGGCGCCAGGGCCGCCCGGTCCGCCAGCCCGGCGACGAGCAGTCCCATCCGACCGAGATTGTGGACGACGGCCGCGAGGGGAACCTGAGCGGGTAGGACGCTTCTCGCGAGGCGCGTCTGGAGCGGGCGATCAGGCACGAGAAGGACGACGCCGAGGCCGGGGTCAAGCGGGAGGCGTCTTGCGAGCGGGCGACCATCGACGATCGTGGCGGCGACGAGCCCGCCGAGGAGCGAGGCGGCGGCGTTCTCTGCGTGGCCGTCCGTCGCCGAGGCGACGAGGAGGACGTCGTCAGGGACGGCGGCCCCGGCGGCGGCCGCCGCCGCGACGGCGATCGCAGCGGACGACCCCAGACCCCGGCTCACGGGGATGCTGGAGGAGACGTGAATGGCGACGTCGTCGTGACCGAGCACCCGGCGAGCTACCACGGCCGCAAGATGGCCCGAGTCCTTCGCCACGTCGGCTCCCTCGCCGTCGGCCGTGATGGTGAGGCGAGCCGCAGGCTCGATCGTCACCTCGACGTAAAGAGAGAGAGCGAGAGCGAGAACGTCGAAGCCAGGCCCGAGGTTGGCCGCCGAGGCGGGAACGCGAGCTCTCATCGCGGCCCGCCGAGGGGACCGATCACGATCGGCTCGCCGTAACACTGGCCAGCGGTCCGATCACGATCGGCCCGCCGGAGCAAGCGACACCGGTACGTGCGCTCGCACGAGCACGGTCCCCGGTGGCGGGGAGTCGATCATCCTCGTCAGTCGCACGGGAAAGTTCCCGAGCCGACCGAACTGCGACCGTACCTCGAGCTCTGCCACGACGGTGCCCGCCGGCCAGCCGTACTTGAGGTTCTCCCTCGTCACCGGCGTGGCGACGAGCCTGCTCGAGTAGTGGACGCCGGGGAAGGACACGACTTCGACTGGACCGGTCATCGCCGCGTCGGCGTACTCATGAGACCAGGGGATCGTGACCCGGGCGGCGACCGAGCGAGAGCCGAACGGCGTCGAGACCTCGAGGCGGGGAGAGACGGCATCGATGAGCGTCTCGTCGTCTTGCGCCGCCTGTCCCAGCCCGAGCGGCTGGCCCGTCACCGCTGCGATCACGAGGACCGAGCGCCCCGACACCCGGCGCCAGGCCGCAGTGACGAGACAGCCGTGCGCCTCCGAGGTGAAGCCGGACTTGATGCCGACGATCCCGTCGACTCCGAGAGCCGGGTTGACGTTCCAGATGTGCCCTTCGACGGGGAAGGCGACGTCCGGCGTCGCGACGATGGAACGAAACACCGGGTTGCGCATGTCCACCGCCGCCAGGAGCGCCTGGTCGGCCGCAGTCGAGCGGCTGTGGGGATCGACCCCGCTCGCGTCGGCGTAGTGGGTATGCCGCATGCCAAGGGACCGGGCTGTCGCGTTCATCATCGCCACGAAGTGGGCTTCCGTGCCGCCAACCCAGCGGGCGAAGATGTCCGCGACGTTGTCTGCCGAAGGCAACAAGAGCGCTTCGAGAAGCTGGCGCTCGGTCAGGACCTCGCCATTCACGAGCTCGACGTTGGAAAGGTCGTTCTCCGAGTACCAGATCCACTCTCTGTGCGTCGCCGCCGTGAAGCGCATCCGGGGGCCCTGCTCGTCGCCGACGAGTGGGTGGGCACGGAGCACGAGGTAGGCGGTCATGAGTTTTGTGAGGCTGGCGATGGGGACGGGACGCTCGCCCCGGCTCTCCGCTATCACGCCGGAACCGAGGACGGCGACGGCGCCCTCACCGCTCGCCGGGTACGGCAGCGAAGGAATGGCTCCGCCGTCGCGGCCGAGAGCAGGAAACGTCGCCGTCAGCGTCGGCAGGCCCGTGTGCGACGTGGTCGCAGTGCGGCGGGTGCCGGAGCCTCCTCCGAGCCCGCCGTGTCCGGCGCCGTTGCTGGTGTTGCTGCCGCCTACGAGCCAGACGAGGGCGAGGACCGTCGTCAGGCTCACGCATGTCAGAAGGACTAGGCCCCTCCGTCTCGCACGCGACCTGGCCAAGTCCCGTCTCTTGCGGAGAAGGCGATCTCGGCGCGCCCGAAGCTCGAGGGCGCGCTCAGGAAGGCCGGACCGGCCCACGCTAGTTCAGCTGATCGAGCTCATCGGGCGTCATAAGCACGGCGCGGGCCCTCGATCCTTCGGAAGGGCCGACCACACCGCGCCGCTCGAGCAGGTCCATGAGGCGACCTGCACGGGCAAAGCCCACACGCAACTTGCGCTGCAGCATCGACGTGGAGCCTAGCTGCGAACGTACGACCAGCTCCATCGCCTGGCCGAGAAGGTCGTCGTCGTCTCCGTCGCCGAGCCCGCCGCCGCCGGCAGACCCGTCCGGGTCCTCCCCCTCGACCCCGTCGAGGTAGCGCGGTCCGCTCTGGCGCCGCCAGTGGGCGGTTATCGCCCGCACCTCCTCCTCGCTCACCCACGGGCCCTGCAGCCGGCGGGGCACGCTCGAGGACGCCGTCAAGAGAAGCAGGTCGCCACGGCCTATGAGCCGCTCGGCACCGGGTTGGTCGAGGATGACCCGGCTGTCGGCAAGAGACGACACCGAGAAGGCCAGGCGAGAGGGGATGTTCGCCTTGATCACCCCCGTGATCACGTCCACCGACGGCCTTTGCGTCGCGATGACGAGGTGGATCCCGACGGCTCGAGCCATCTGGGCGATGCGGCAGATCGACTCCTCGACGTCGCGGGCGGCGACCATCATGAGGTCGTTCAGCTCGTCCACGACGATGAGCACGTAGGGGATCCTCTGGTACCTCGGCGAGTCGTCTGTCTCTGTATCCCCGGCGCCCCCGGCGGCGCCCTCGCCTTCGACGTCGCCTTCGCCCCCGCCTTCACCCTCGTCGGCGCCCTCGCCCTCGCCACCGCTCGGTCCCCGAGCACACCCAGCTCCGTCCCCGAGATCGCCCCGGTCGACGGCGGCGTTGTAACCGGCGATGTCGCGCATCCCCACCTCGGCAAGCAGGTCGTAGCGCCGCTCCATCTCCTTGATGGCCCATCCGAGGGCGTTGGCGGCCCGCTTCGGGTTCACGACTACCTGGGTGAGCAGGTGCGGGAGGCCGTTGTACTGCCCGAGCTCGACGCGCTTCGGGTCGACGAGGATCAGGCGCACCTCGTCGGGAGTGGACCGCATGAGGATCGTCGAGATCACCGAGTTGATGCAGGACGACTTGCCGGCTCCCGTCGCCCCAGCGATGAGGAGGTGAGGCATCTCCGCCAGGTTCGTCATGACCGCCCGCCCGGCGATGTCGCGCCCGAGGGCGACCTCGAGGGGGTGGACGGCGCGGCGCGCCTCGATCGTCGAGAGGACGTCGCCCAGGGTGACGAGGCGCCGCTCTAGGTTGGGCACCTCGACACCTATGGCCGAGCGGCCGGGGATCGGTGCGAGAATTCGCACGTCGGACGAGGCCATGGCATAGGCGATGTCCCGCGCGAGGTTGGTGACCCGTGCCACCTTCACTCCCGTCCCGAGCTCCAGCTCGAAACGAGTGACGGTGGGTCCCACCGTGAAGCCGACGAGATGCGTCTCGACGCCGTGAGCGTCGAGAGCCCTCTCGAGGACGTGGCCGCGAGCCTCGATCTCCTTGCGATCGAAAGCCTGGTCCTTGCTGCGCTTCAGGAGCTTCATGGGAGGGAGCCGCCAGCTGCCGTTGAGTCCCGTGGCGCCGACAGGAAGGGAGAGCTG
This sequence comes from Acidimicrobiales bacterium, assembly GCA_030037405.1. Classification (GTDB taxonomy): domain Bacteria; phylum Actinomycetota; class Acidimicrobiia; order Acidimicrobiales; family Bog-793; genus JOPF099. The sequence continues at coordinate 4,422 of JASHRK010000309.1, forward strand.
CTCGCCGATGGCAGCACCGTCCCCGGCACCCGAGGGCATCGTCTCAGCGTCCCCGCCGGCGCGCTGGGCCTCACTGCGTCCGCCCTCTATCAGGCCGGAGACCGAGATCGGCGGGCCCAAAGCCGTCTCCTGCCCTGCCGCCTCCCCCGCTGCGTCGGCGCCGGACCTGCCGACGAGGGCGGGAGCATCGAAGTCGCCTGCGGCTCCGGCGCCGGCTGCAGCT
>JASHRK010000032.1 GCA_030037405.1 Acidimicrobiales bacterium
ATCGAGAACGGGCGGATCACCGAGCCGATCCGTGACGCCAACCTCATCGGGAACGGCCCGGAGGTCCTCTCCCGGATCGACGCCGTCGGCAGCGACTTCGACATGAGCCCGGGCACCTGTGGCAAGGACGGGCAGCACGTACCCGTCGGGTGCGGCCAGCCGACACTTCGGATCGCGGGAGTGACCGTCGGAGGGACCGCCCATGCCTGAGCTTCTCGAGCTCGCCGAGAGGATCGCCGGCGAGGCCGATACCGCCAAGGGAGAGGCGATCGAGGCCTACCTCTCGAGCGGCCGGGAGGCCCTCGTCCGGGTCTTCGACGGTGAGATCGAAAGGCTCTCCTCCGCTGAGTCCGCCGGGGTCGGCGTCAGGGTCGTTCGCGATCACAGGGTCGGCTTCGCCTGGGTAGGCGCCCTGGACGAGAGCTCTGCGCGCGGGGCTCTCGTGCAGGCAAGGGAGAACGCCTCGTACACGACGATCGACGAGCACGCAGGCCTCGCGAGGCCCGACGGCGTCGAGCCAGCGTCGTTGTCGCTCTGGCGGGACGAGCTCGTCGAGTGCCCGATGGAGTCAAAGGTCGAGCTTGCGATAGACGTCGAACGCCGCTCTCGGGACCTCGATCACAGGATCCGTCGGGTCGTCCATGCCGACTACTCGGACCGGATCGGCGAGTGGGCAGTGGCAGCCTCAACGGGTGTCTCCGCCTGCAGCAGGCGTACGTCGTGCGTCCTGAGCGTGTACGTGATCGCCGGCGAAGGGGCCGACACCGCGACGGGATTCGGGTGCTCGGCGGGCCGAGAGCTCAGTGAGCTGGATGCCTCTCACTGTGCCGGCGAGGCCGTGGAGAGAGCAACCCGCCTGCTCGCTGCGACCAAGCCGCGGAGCGCCCACCTCTCGGTGGTGCTCGACCGGCGCGTGACCGCCGCCCTCCTCGCCGTCCTGGCAAGGACCTTGTCCGGCGACGAGGTCGCAAAGGGTAGAAGTCTCTTCGCCCACCGGGTCGGTGAGGCGATCGCCGCCGGGCATGTGACCCTCGTCGAGGACCCGTCTGACCCCGCCTCGTGGGGGGCGACCCCAAGCGACGCGGAAGGGCTCGCCACTCGGCGCAACGAGTTGATCGCGGGCGGCAAGCTCATGGGTTACCTCTACGACACCCACGCGGCGAGCCTCGCCGCGACGGCATCGACGGGCTCCGCAGTCCGCGGCGGCTACCGCACGCCCCCGAGCGTCGGAGCCCGTGCCGTCACGCTCGTCGCGGGCGAGTTGTCGGAGGAAGAGATCCTCACCGAGGTGGGCGAGGGTCTCTTCGTGCAGTCGATAACGGGCGTGCACTCGGGCGTGAATCCCGTGAGCGGGGACTTCTCCGTCGGTGCCGAGGGACTGATGATCCGGGGCGGCGCCTTCGCCGAGCCCGTCCGCGAGATGACCATCGCCTCGACGCTGCAAAGAGTGCTCCAGCACATCCGCCACGTGGGTAGCGACCTCGAGTGGCTGCCCGGGGTCTCGGCCGGCATGACCGTCGCGATCGACGACGTCTCCTTGGGAGGGCTGTGACCCGGCTGCTCAGGGTCGACTGCCACGTGCACACGATGTGGTCGGGCGACTCGACCACCACCCCGGACGAGCTCGCAGGTGCCGTGGTGACGAGCGGGATAGACGTTCTCTGCATCACGGACCACTCGACGATCGACGGGGCGCTGCGGCTGGCGGACGAGCTCCCCTGCAGGGTCGTGGTCGGTCAGGAGCAGCGCACGCCAGAAGGCGAGCTGATCGGGCTCTTCCTCACCGAGAAGATCCCCGCCGGCTGCCGGAGCGCTACCGAGGCGGCACAGGCCATCCGCTCCTGCGGCGGGCTCGTGTACGTGCCCCACCCGTACGACCCGATGCGGCACCGGCTCGCCGGCGGTGTGCTCGAGAGATTGGCGGGCGAGGAGCTCGTCGACGTCGTCGAGGTGCGAAACGGCAAGACTCCTCTCGAATCGCTCAACGAGGAGGCCGCTTCGGCGTGCCGTCGACTCGACCTGGCGGCCGGTGGGGGCAGCGACGCCCACGTCCCCGAGGCGATCGGAGCCGTCTATGTCGAGACGCCCGACTTCAACGGCCCACGCGAGTTCCTCGTCGCCCTGCGTGCCCCCGAGACACAGGTCGTGGGCCACCACTTCGACGGTGCCCGGCCGTGGCGAGCACGAGTGGTGCCGTCGGTATGGCGCCGGACGGGAGGCTAAGACGCCGGGGAGGCTGCGGTCGACGGCGTCGAGGTGCTGCTGCCGTTCGAGGAGCTGCTCGCCGCCGAGGAGGCCGGCGTCTCGGCTTTCTTCGGCGAGTCCTTGCCGTTTCCGGCCGATTCCGACCTCTCGGAGTCCTTCGCACGCGACGAGGTCGACCGGCTGTCGTTCTTGTAGAAACCAGAGCCCTTGAAAACTATCCCCACGCTCCCGAACACCTTGCGCAGCGGCCCGCCGCAGAGGGCGCACACGGTGAGCGACTCATCGCTGAAGGACTGGACCACCTCGAAGTGCTCCCCGCACTGTTTGCAAGCGTATTCGTAGGTCGGCATAGCGTCGGTGCTCCTCGAGAGGGCCCACGGTTAGCACTCTCGTGGGTCGAGTGCTAAGTATATCCTGCGTGCACGAGGACCGGCCGATGCTCACCCTCGAAGAGGTTCAAGCGCTAGTACTCGAGCGCTGCGAACCGCTCGGTCCCGTGACAGTCGACATCACTGCCGCAGCGAACCACGTGCTCGCCGAAGATGCCCTCGCGCGAGAAGACGTGCCGCCCTTCGCCAACACGGCGATGGACGGCTACGCCGTGCGGGCAAGAGACACACTCGGCGCACCGGTCTCGATGCGTGTCGTCGGTGTGCTGCCCGCAGGCTCGGCACCCCCCGACGCCGACCTCGGCGTGGGCGAAGCGCTGCAGATCATGACGGGCGCTCCGATGCCGCCGGGGGCCGACGCCGTCGTCGTCGTCGAGCGAACCGAGCGCGAGGAGAGCGGCTCGACGATCCGGGTCCTGGCCGAGGTCGAGACGGGGGCGAACATTCGCTCCGCCGGCTCGGACTTCGCCGCGGGGACCGTCGCTCTCCGTACGGGGACCGAGATCGGGCCTGCACAGATCGCCGTCCTCTCGACTATCGGAAAGGAGCGAGTCAAGGTATGGCGCCGGCCCCGTGTCGGCGTCATGTCGACCGGTGACGAGCTCATGGGGGGGAGCACGCCCCTCCTGCCCGGCCAGATCCGCGAGTCGAACCGCCGGACGCTTTGTGCCCTCGTGGCCTTCGACGGCTTCGAGCCCGTCGACCTCGGCGTCGTACGCGACAGCGAGGCTGCGGTGGAAAAGGCGCTGCGAGCCGCCCTGGAGAACTGCGACGCCGTCCTGTCGACGGGTGGAGTGAGCATGGGCGAGTTCGACTACGTAAAGACCGAGCTCGACCGCCTCGCCCGTAGCCAGGCCGGCGGAGAGGCGTTCGAGCTCGCCGTCGCCATCCGGCCGGCGAAGCCGCTCGCACTTGCCTGGATCCCTAGACCCAGTAGGGCTGGGGGTCCCCCTACACCCGGCGGAGCCGAGGACGAGGAGGAGGCCAAGGGTGTGGATCGGAGCTCTCGCTCGGATGGCTCCCGGGTCGTCTTCTTCGGGCTCCCGGGCAACCCCGTCTCCGCGATGGT
>JASHRK010000310.1 GCA_030037405.1 Acidimicrobiales bacterium
GCGAAGGCTATGTAGGGGTTGGCCGAGGGGTCAGGGCAGCGGAACTCGACCCGCTTGGCCTTCGGGCTCTTCGAGTAGATCGGGATCCTGCAGGCGGCGGAGCGGTTCCGCTGCGAGTAGACGAGGTTCACGGGCGCCTCGTAGCCGGGCACGAGACGCTTGTAGGAGTTGGTCGTCGGTGCCGCGAAGGCGAGCACCGCCTTGGCGTGGGCGAGAAGGCCGCCGATGTACCAGCGGCCGACGTCGGAGAGCCCGGCGTAGCCGGTCTCGGCGTAGAAGAGCGGCTCGCCGGACTTCCAGAGGGACTGGTGGCAGTGCATGCCCGAGCCGTTGTCCTGGAAGAGCGGCTTCGGCATGAACGTCGCCGTGTACCCCGCGGCACGAGCGACGTTCTTCACCGCGTACTTGTAGAGCATCAGCTTGTCCGCCATGCGAAGCAAAGTGTCGAAACGCATGTCGATCTCGGCTTGGCCCCCGGTGCCCACCTCGTGGTGCTGCACCTCGATCTCGATGCCTAGCCGCTCCATGACGATGACCATCTCGGAGCGAAGGTCCTGGAAGTGGTCGGTCGGAGGGACGGGGAAGTAACCCTCCTTGTAGCGAGGCTTGAAGCCGAGGTTGGGCCTCTCGTCGCGCCCCGTGTTCCAGGCTCCCTCGACCGAGTCCACCTGATAGAAGGCCGACCGCTGGTCCTGGGAGTAGCGGACGTCGTCGAAGATGAAGAACTCCGCCTCCGGTCCGAAGTAGACCGTGTCGGCGATGCCAGTCGTGGCGAGGTACCTCTCCGCCTTGAGAGCGACGTATCTCGGGTCCCGCGAGTAGTTCTCGCCCGTCACCGGATCGTGCACGAAACAGTTGATGTTGAGCGTCCTGTGCTGCCTGAACGGGTCGAGCACGGCCGTCGCGGGATCGGGCAGGAGCAGCATGTCCGACTCCTGGATCTCCTGGAAGCCACGGATCGACGAGCCGTCGAAGCCGTAGCCGTCGACGAAGCCCTGCTCGGTCAGCTCGTGGGCGGGGACCGAGAAGTGCTGTGTCAGCCCAGGCAGGTCGCAGAAACGAAAGTCGACGATCTCGACCTGCTCGTCTCGAACCAGCTCCACGACTTCGGCCGCTCTGCGATCCTGCACTTCTCCTCCTTGTCCCGATGCGTCACCGAAGACTCGCAGACTCCTGTTGCCTGGGTGTTGCTCGCTCGTGAACGGCGCGTGAACACCGGGCGCCTGCGCCCGAAGGGCTGGGAACGCCCCGTCTTTAGCTGCGAGGATTGTCTCATGCAGAGCCAGCGCGAGTACGTGTTGAGGACGGTCGAGGAAAGAGGCGTGCGTTTCGTCCAGTTGTGGTTCACCGACGTGCTCGGCACGCCGAAGTCGTTCGCCATCACTCCCGCAGAGCTCGAGAACGCCCTCGACGAGGGGATGACCTTCGACGGCTCGGCAATAGACGGCTTCAGCCGCGTGCAGGAGTCCGACGTCCTTGCCAAACCGGACCCGAAGACCTTCCAGATCCTGCCCCTGAACGCCGGGCGGGACCACCACGACAGCTCGTCTGTGGCGAGGGTCTTCTGCGACATCTTGAACCTCGACGGCTCTCCCTTCGACGGCTGCCCCCGCCAGGTCCTCCGCCGGGCGCTCGAGCGGGCTCGAGAGCGCGGCTACTCCTTCTACGCCGCTCCCGAGATCGAGTACTTCTACTTCAGCCCGCCCGAGGCGGGCGAGGCCCCGAGGCCGCTCGACGGAGGGTCGTACTTCGAGCTCACGGTGGCGGACCTCGCATCAGATCTTCGCAAGCGAACGGTGCTCACGCTCGAAGACATGGGCATACCGGTTGAGTACGCCCAGCACGAGGACGCCCCGAGCCAGCACGAGATCGATCTCCGCTACACCGACGCCCTCACCATGGCCGACACCGTGATGACGGTTCGCCTCGTCGTGAAGGAGATCGCCCAGGAGGAGGGCGTCTACGCAAGCTTCATGCCGAAGCCTCTCCCAGGGGTGCAGGGATCTGGCATGCACACGCACTTCTCTCTCTTCGAGGAGGACAGGAACGCCTTCGCCGACCCCGGAGACGAGCGGGGACTCTCCCTCGTGGCCCGGCAGTTCATCGCAGGCCTGCTCGAGCACGCTCCGGAGATAACGGCCGTCACGAACCAGTGGGTCAACTCCTACAAGCGACTCGTGCTCGGCTACGAGGCTCCCGTGCACGTGTCATGGGCCTACAACAACCGCTCCGCCCTCGTGAGAGTTCCGATAGCCAAACGCGGCCGTAGCGAGTCCACGCGCATCGAGTACCGATCGCCCGACCCCGCCTGCAACCCCTATCTCAGCTTTGCCGTCGTGCTCGCCGCCGGCCTGCGGGGCATCGAGCACGGCTACGAGCTACCACCCGAGGCCTCCTCGAACCTCTTCTCGCTCACTCCCGAAGAGCTCGCCTCGGAAGGGATCCGTCCCCTGCCGAGCTCTCTCCACGACGCTCTGAGCGCTATGGAGCACTCGGAGCTGGTGGCCGAGACCCTCGGTGAGCACGTCTTCGAGTGGTTCCTCAGGAACAAGCGGGCCGAGTGGGAGGCGTACACACGCGAAGTGACGCCCTTCGAGATCGCGCGTTACCTGCCGGCACTCTGAAACGGGGATGGATCCTCTCCTGGTCTTCCCGGACCCGCCGCCCGAGTGGCTCACCCGGGTTCTCGACGGGGCGGCGTACCCTTGGCGGGCGGCGGGCGACGCCGACGCCGCCACCCGGCTCGAACCGGAGGACGGATGGGCGGGCGCCGTCGTCGTAGCGGGTGGGGAGAGCGACGCCGGACTTGATTTGTGCCGCGCTCTGCGCAAGCGTGAGTCCGCCGTCTCACCCCTGCTCGTCGTCCTCGAGAAGGGCCAGCTCGCCCACCTCGATCTGAGCGAGGACCTCTTCGACGACTTCGTCCTCGCGAACGCCTCAGTCGCCGAGGTCGAGGCGCGGCTCTCCCTCCTCTTTGCCAGGACAGGAAGGGGAAAGGAGCACGACCTCATCGTCTACGGGCCGCTCGCCCTGAACCTGGAGACCTACCAGGCGGCCTTGAACGGTCGCCCGCTCGATCTCACCTTCATGGAGTACGAGCTCTTGAGGTTCCTCGCCTCCCACCCGGGAAAGGTCTTCACCCGCGAGGTGCTGCTCTCACGCGTCTGGGGTTACGAGTACTTCGGGGGGGCGCGGACGGTGGACGTCCACGTCCGCCGGCTACGGGCGAAGCTCGGTGAGGAGCAGGCCCATCTCATCGAGACGGTTCGCTCCGTCGGCTACCGCTTCGGCCGCGTACGCTGGCTGCCCGCGTCCCCGTCCTGAGGCCGTCGGCACCGGGGAGCCCAGGTGGCAAGCGCCTTCTTAGCTCTCCACCTCGTCGACTACCGCCAGGGCAAAGGGTCCGCCCGGCACGCGGATCGGGGCTCCGGCCCGCCGGGTGGCGAGGTCGATCCGGTAGAGCATGTTCGCCGTGAGGCAGGTCACCCAGGCCGTCTTGCCGCCGGGCGCTATAGCGATGTCCTGTGCCCCGGCGCCGACCGCGATGGGCGTTCCGGTGTGCTCGGTGGCGAGCGAGATCGGGACGACGTTGCTCTTCGGAGAGGTGCTCGACGGGGCG
>JASHRK010000311.1 GCA_030037405.1 Acidimicrobiales bacterium
AAGTTGTCGACAACGCGGTGGACGAGGCCATGGCGGGCGTCTGCACGCGGATAGACGTGACGCTGCTGGCAGATGGGGGATGCCGGGTGGCCGACGACGGTCGCGGTATACCTGTGGACGAGCATCCTCAGTACAAAGGGAAATCAGCAGCAGAGCTCGTCCTCACGGTATTGCACGCCGGCGCCAAGTTCGGAGGCGGCGGCTACAAGATCTCTGGCGGGTTGCACGGCGTCGGAGTGTCCGTCGTGAACGCTCTATCGAGCCGGCTCGTCCTCGAAGTGGACCGTGGCGGGAAGCGCCATCGAATCGAGTTTGCAGGCGGGGGAAAGACCGTTGCACCTCTGAAGGTCATCGGCGACGCCCCGGGAGGTCGCACGGGCACGACGGTTGAGTTCTGGCCGGACGCCTCGATATTCGAAGAGACGGAGTTCCGAACCCAGACGATCCTCGAGCGGCTCCAGGTCATGGCCTTCCTCAACAAAGGACTCGAGATCCGCCTCGTGGACGAGCGCGGTGGCCATGATCGCACCTCCCAGGTGTACAAGTACACGGGCGGCATCGTCGACTACGTGAGGCACCTCAACGCCGCGAAGGAGCCGCTTTTCAAGCGCGTTTGCTCCTACTCGGTCGCGGAGGAGGACCAAGAGGTCGACGTGGCGTTGCAGTGGAACACCGGCTATTACGAGTCCATCCACTCCTTCGCCAACGGGATCGCCACAATCGAAGGCGGCATGCACGAGGACGGCTTCCGCCAAGCGCTCACGAACGTCGTGAACAAGTTCGCCCGCCAGAGGAACCTGATACGAGAGACAGCGGACAACCTTGCCGGCGAGGACGTGCGTGAAGGCCTCACGGCGATCGTGTCAGTCCGGTTGATCGAGCCGCAGTTCGAGGGTCAGACGAAGGCCAAGCTCGGCAATACCGCCATGCGTTCGCTGGTGGCCCGCGCCACGAACGAGAAGCTCGCCGAGTGGCTCGAGGAGAACCCGAAAGAGGGCAGCCAGATCGTGCAGAAGGCCCTCTTGGCGCAGCGGGCGCGCGTCGCGGCGAAGCAGGCGAAGGACTTGACGAGACGCAAGAGCGCTCTCGACGGCGCCGGGCTTCCGGGCAAACTGTACGACTGCTCGTCCCGCCGGCCGGGCGATTGCGAGCTCTTCATCGTCGAGGGCAACTCGGCGGCGGGGACCGCGGTCAAGGCGCGCGATCCTCGTACGCAGGCTGTGCTCCCGATACGAGGGAAGATCCTCAACGTCGAGAAGGCACGGATCGACAAGATGCTGAAGAACGCCGAGATCCAGGCGCTCATCATGGCGATCGGCGCCGGCCTCTCGGAGGACTTCGACCTCACCAAGATCCGCTACGAGAAGGTGATCATCCTCGCTGACGCGGATGTCGACGGATCGCACATCCGCACTCTCCTGCTCACCTTCTTTCTCCGCCAGATGAAGCCGTTCATCGAAGCCGGCCACGTCTACGTCGCCCAGCCACCGCTCTACTCGGCCGAGGTCGGGAACACGAAGGTGTACCTGAAAGATGACGCGGCCCGGGAGCGTTTCTTGGCGGAACACCCGACCTACTCGAAAGAGTTCGGTCGTCTGAAGGGGCTCGGGGAGATGAACTGGGACGAGCTCAAGACGACGACCATCGATCCCGAGCAGCGGTCCCTCCTCCAGGTCACGGTCGAGCAGGCCTCCGTCGCCGACGAGATCTGCTCGATCCTCATGGGCGATGACGTCGAGCAGCGGAGGCACTTCATCCAGACCAACGCCAAAGACATCCGCTTTCTCGACATCTGAGCGCGGGTAAGAGGAAAGGCCATGCCAGAGAGCAACGGTACGACCAGCACTCCGTCCGGCAAGACGTCCGGCAACGGCGCCAACGGGGCGCTCGCCGTCGTCCCGATCGAGATCCAAGAGGAGATGGAGCGCTCGTTTCTCGAGTACTCCATGTCGGTCATCGTGCAGAGAGCGTTGCCGGACGTGCGCGACGGCCTCAAGCCGGTGCACAGGCGGATCCTCTACGCCATGCACGAGGAGAACCTGAGGCCAGACCGGCCTTTCGTGAAGTCCGCCGCGGTCGTGGGAGAGGTGATGAAGACCTTCCACCCGCACGGCGATGCCGCCATCTACGACGCCCTCGCCCGGATGGTGCAGGACTTCTCCCTCAGGCACCCGCTCATCTCCGGTCACGGCGACTTCGGTGCACCGGGGCCGAACATGGGGCCGGCGGCGTCGAGGTACACCGAGTGCCGCCTAGCTCCTCTCGCCAGCGTGATGCTCGACAGCATCGACGAGGACACCGTCGACATGATGCCGAACTACGACGGCACGACAGTGCAGCCGGTCGTGCTTCCCGCACGCTTCCCCAACCTTCTCGTCAACGGCTCCCAGGGCATCGCCGTGGGGATGGCGACGAACGTCCCGCCCCACAATCTCGGTGAGGTCATCGACGCCTGCACCTACTTCCTCGAGCACCCCGAGGCCACTCCCGACGACCTCATGCAGTTCGTGAGGGGACCGGACTTCCCGACGGGCGCGCAGATCCTCGGGCGCGCCGGCATCATCGACGCCTACCGCACCGGCCGTGGTTCCGTGAAGATGCGCGCCGTAGCCGAGATCGAGGAGTCAAAGGGCGGAAGGACTCAGATAATCGTCAGCGAGATCCCGTACCAGACTTCGGTCGAGGGGATCTCGACCCGGATCGCCGAAGCGGTCGAGGCCGGAGACGTCACGGGCATAGACGGGCTCGAGAACCACTCCGCCGGCAACGAGACGCGCCTCGTCATCTCGCTGAAGCGGGACGCCAATGCCAACGTCGTTCTCAACAACCTCTACAAGTACACGCCGATGCAGACGAGCTTCGGCGTCCACATGCTCGCTCTCGTCGACGGAGTCCCTCGGCTTTTGAACCTCGCCCACGCCATCGGGGCCTACGTCGAGCACCAGGTGGAGGTCGTCACCCGCCGTTCCGAGTACCGGCTACGCCGTGCCCGTGATCGCGCGCACATCGTCGAGGGCCTGCTACGGGCGATCGACATGCTGGACGCGATCATCGCCACCATAAGGGCATCGGACGACCGCCCTGCCGCCCGGGCTGCTCTCATGACGGAGCCGTTCTCGTTCTCGGAGGAGCAGGCGACCCACATTCTCGACATGACGCTCGGCAGGCTGACTCGGCTCGGCAGGTCGGAGCTCGATACGGAGATTGCGGAGCTTCGCACCACGATTGCCGAGCTGGAGGCGATCCTGGGCGACCCCGGGCGCCTGCGGGGAGTGATCGCAGCCGAGCTCGGAGAGGTGAGGGAGAAGTTCGCCGGCGAGCGCCGCACCCAGCTTGTTCACGATCCGGGCGATCTCGACATCGAGGACCTCATCGAGGACGAGGAGATGGTGATCACCATCACCCGGGCCGGGTACCTGAAGGCGGTCTCGGCGGCGGCGTTCCGTACCCAGGGCCGTGGCGGACGAGGCGTCCAGGGCGCCAAGCTGAAAGAGGAAGACCTAGTGCGCGAGATCGTGCACACTACGGCGCACGCCCATCTCCTGTTCTTCTCCAACCGCGGCAAGGTCTACCGCCTACGAGCACACGAGATCCCACTGAAGGAGCGGAGCGCGAGAGGAACTCCCGCCGTCAACCTGCTCCCACTCGAGCCGGGCGAGATGATCCAGGCGATCATCGCCGCGGGCACCTTCGCCGAGGAGGAGTACCTCGTCTTCGCGACGCGGTCAGGTCAGGTGAAGAAGACCGTCATCAGCGAGTACGACAAGTCTCGGCGCGAGGGGTTCATCGCCATCAACCTCAACAAAGGCGACGAGCTCGTACGTGTGATCCGCACAGCCGCAGACGACGATCTTCTCCTCGTGAGTCGGCAGGGCATGGGGATACGTTTCTCCGGGTCGCAGGTGCGGGCAATGGGGCGAAGTG
>JASHRK010000312.1 GCA_030037405.1 Acidimicrobiales bacterium
CTCGCAGCCCTTCCGGCGCCTTGGCGCAGACCGGACCGGCTCCGAAAAGGGCCTCGGTCTCGGCCTTTCCATCGTCGCCGCCGTCGTCGAGTCGCACGGAGGCCACCTCGAGCTCGAGGCGCTCCCCGCCGGGGGTCTCAAGGTCCGCATCGAGCTCCCGGTCTCGGTGCCCGAGCTCGTGGGAGCAGGGGTATGAGGGTCCTCGTCGTCGAGGACTCGAGACGCCTCGCCGACGTCGTCGCCGAGGGACTGAGAGACCAGGGGATGGCCGTCGACGTCGCCTACGACGGGCGGGAGGCGGAGGCGAAGCTCGATGTCAACAGCTACAACGTCGTCGTGCTCGACCGTGACCTGCCGGGGATCCACGGGGACACGCTCTGCGAGACGATCGTCGAGACCGACAGCCGTGCCATGGTACTTATGCTGACGGCCGCCGACGCTCCAGATGATCGTGTCGCCGGCCTTGGCATCGGCGCAGACGACTATCTCGCCAAACCCTTCCACTTTCCCGAGCTCGTGCTTCGCATCCGAGCCCTCGCCAACCGCCAGCCGGGTGCGCGGCCGCGGATCATCCGGTCGGGCGGGATCGAGCTCGACTCGCTCCAGCACACGGTGACGCGCGACGGCAGGCGCCTCGAACTGTCGGTCAAGGAGTTCGGCGTGCTCGAAGCGCTCATGCGAGCTGGTCATAGCGTGCTCAGCGCCGAGGACCTCCTCGAGGAGGTCTGGGACGAGCATGCCAACCCCTTTACCAACACCGTCCTCGTCACCATCAGCCGCTTGCGCCGCAAGCTCGGGGACCCTCCCGTGATCGAGACGATCCCGAACGTCGGGTACCAGATCGTCGACGCCGTAGCCGGCTGCACGAAAGACCCTTAGCCCTCGCCGCTTCTTGGACGTCCCTCGGCACCCCCGGTAGTCTGCGAAGTGGCAGAAGGAGCCGGGCGTGCAGACAGTCAGCTTCACCAGGATGGCCGACGGGACCCGTGAGGACTACGAGCTCCTCGACAACTATGCCGCCGAGCACGAAAGCACCCTTGCCGATCGCGTTCTCGCCACTCTGGCGGCGCTCAGGGCGTCCTACGGCGGGTACAAGGTCACGCGACTCGAGCACTCCCTTCAGTGCGCCACCCGGGCAGAGCGGGACGGGCGTGACGAGGAGTACGTCGTCATGGCCCTCCTCCACGACATCGGGGACGACCTGGCCCCTTACACGCACGGCGAGCTCGCCGCCGCCGTGCTGCGCCCGTTCGTGCCAGACGAGCTCTCCTGGATCGTCAAGCACCACGGCGTCTTCCAGCTCTACTACTACGGCCACCACATCGGCAGCGACCGGGACGCCCGCGACCGTTACCGCGACAACCCGCACTTCGAGTCCTGCGCCGAGTTCTGCGAGCTCTACGATCAGAGCTCCTTCGACCCGGGCTACGAGTCGCTCTCCCTCGAGCTCTTCGAGCCGATGGTCCGCCGCGTCCTCTCGGAACCCCGTCACCTCCACGGGCAGTTCGCCTGAGTCGGGCCGTCACGGGGCTCACTCAGCCGCCGAGCTCACTCAGCCGCCGGGCAGGGGTGCGCCAGCTTACGCCGCCAGCCCCTCACTCGGTCGCCTCCGGCGGGTAGGCGGCATCCGCCCGCGCCCCGATCTCCTCGAGCCGACGCCGGACCAGGACGACGATCACGACGATGACTACGACGGCGACGCCCCCGAGCGTCCAGGTGATGACCCCGGAGTCGCGCTCGAGAGCGTTGCCCGCCTCGTACGACGCCAAGGTGAAGACGCCTGCCCAGACAATGGCGCTGGCAGCGTTGGCAACCGAGAAACGCACGGACTCCATGAGGCTCGTCCCGGCAAGGAGAGCGACGTAGGTGCGAAGGATCGAGACGAACCGCCCGAGGAACACCACCCTCATGCCGTAGGTGTCGAACAGGTAGCGGCTGATGCGAACGTTCCTTTCGTGGAGGCGGATCCGCTTGCCGAAGCGACGGACGAGTCGAGAGCCGCCAAAACGGCCGATCAGGTAGCCGATCTCGCCTCCGGCGAGAGCAGAGGCGGCTGCGGCGGCGAAGACGAGCCAAGGCGAGAGATGATGCGTGTGCCCGGCGTAGACGCCGGCGGCGATGACAGCGGTCTCTCCCGGGAGCGGTACGCCACAGCTTTCGGCGAGGACGAAGAGGGCGACGGCCCAGTAGCCCCAGACCTCGACGAGGTGAGCCATGCCGGCTCACCCTCGGCGAGCCGGCCGAGCTTCAGACAATCTCAACTCGCAAGCGCTTTCGACCTGCCTGAACGATTCGCCGGATGTCCGATTCGTTTGACGTGACTACTACGTCGTCCCCCCGCCGGAGTGCCCCCTCGACTACCGAGACGTCGACGATGTCGTCGACGTCGGCGCGTCCGGCGAGCTCGCCAACCCCGCGGGCTTGCTTGGCGGTCATGTCCTCGAGATCGCAACCCGCAAGCATGCGGACAAGGCTCGCCTGACGCGGTCCACCCCTCCAGGCTTCGGCCAGGACTGGAGCCGGCACCACGGGGACGACTTCTTCGGCCATGAATCCGACGTGGAGCGCCCACATACGCCGGTCGTTGCGCTCTCCGGCGATCAGAGCGCCCGTGTCATAGGTGACGCCGGCCATTACGCCGACCGCTTCGACCGGCCGGCACGTCCTAGAAGCTCACGAGCCCGGGCGAGGCCCTCGGCTAGCTCCTGCTCGGTGAGCGGCCCATGGTCACGTTCCCACGCAGCGACGCCCCGCCGTCCGGCTTCGAGTCGCAACCGATGAGATGCGGTCTCGGTTACCCACCCGCTGAAGCTGCATCCGGACGCGGCGGCGGCCTCGTCTATCGCCCTTGCGAGCTCGGGAGGAAACGAGACCGAGCGCTTGTCTCTCTGTGCCACTCGACTATGGTAGCACAGCCGGTAGGACAAGAGAGGGGAGAAGGGAGGCGGACGCCCTCATCCTCCCGTCGGGGCGCCGTCGGCATCGAGGCGGCCGTGGAGGTAGTCGTCGTACGCGCCGAGGTCGAGGAGCCCGTGACCGGAGTAGGAGAAGAGGATCACCCTCTCCTCCCCTGTCTCCTTGGCGGCGAGGGCCTCGTCGATGACGGCCCGGATGGCGTGTGCCGTCTCCGGGGCGGCGATCGTCCCCTGGGCACGGGCGAATTCCACCGCCGCCTCGAATACCTTCGACTGCGGGTAGGCGCTTGCCTCGATGCGGCCGGCCTTCACGAGGTTGCAGATGATCGGTGCGTCGCCGTGGTAACGGAGCCCGCCGGCGTGGATCGAGGGCGGGATGAAGTCGTGACCGAGCGTGTACATGGGGAGAAGCGGCGTCATCCCTGCGGTGTCGCCGAAGTCGTAGTCGAAGGCTCCTGCCGTGAGCGTGGCGCAGGCGGTTGGCTCGACGGCGAGCAGCCTCACCCCGGGGTCGGGGACGAAGGGAAGGGCGATGCCGCCGAAGTTCGAGCCTCCCCCACAGCAGCCGACGACGAGGTCGGGTAGGCGCTCGCCCGCAAGCTCGAGCTGGCGCCTCGCCTCCTGGCCGATGACGGTCTGGTGCAAGAGGACATGGTTCAGCACCGACCCGAGCGAGTAGTGGCTCTCCTCGCTCGTCGCCGCGTCCCTGACGGCGTCGCTGATGGCGAGCCCGAGCGAACCCGGATGCTCCGGCTGGTCGACGGGCGAGGGGACGACCTCCGCCCCCCACGTCTCCATCATGACGCGGCGATAAGGTTTCTGCCCGTACGAGGCTCGCACCATGTAGACCTTGCACTCGAGACCGAAGAGGGCGCTCGCGAAGGCGAGGGCGCTCCCCCACTGCCCGGCGCCGGTCTCGGTCGTGAGCCGGCGGACACCTTCCTTCTTGTTGTAGAAGGCCTGCGGCACCGCAGTGTTCGGCTTGTGCGAGCCTGCCGGAGACACGGACTCGTCTTTGTAGTAGATGCGCGCCGGCGTGCCCAGCCTCTCTTCGAGACGGCGGGCACGCACGAGCGGGGTCGGGCGCCAGAGGCGGAGCACGTCGAGGACCTCGCCAGGTATGTCGACGTAAGGCTCTGCGGTGACCTCCTGGCCGATGAGAGCCACCGGGAAGAGGGGGGCGAGGTCTTCCGGGCCGACCGGCTGGCGCGTGCCCGGGTGCAACGGGGGCTGCAGTGGCTCCGTGAGGTGGGGGATCACGTTGAACCAGGCCTCGTCGACCTGGTCGCTTCGAAGGTTCCAACGCACGGGGTCGCTCCTCTCCTGAGGCCGTGCCCCGCCAGCCGGGTACGCAAGGGCACGGCTCGCGGTCTGCCGGCGCGGGCATCATGTCACATCGGCGGCCGCTTCGACCGAGTTGAAAAGGGCGGAGCCCTCTCCTCCCCAGCCGGCCGGGAGCCCGACGTCAGCTGGCGGGCGCCTCGAGCCTCGTCCCGAGGAGCAGATCCTCCGAGGACTGCCCGACGAACAAGTTGTAGCGACCGGGGAACGTCCGGAAGCTGCCGTTCACGAACGCCTCGAACTCCTCTTTCATCACGAGCACCGTGACCGTCTTGCTCTGCCCGGGATCGAGCCGGACGACGGCAAAGGCAGCCAGCTGCTTCGGCGGCTCACCCGCACCCGGCGGGAAGCTTATGTAGACCTGCGGGACGTCACGCCCGATCCGGTCGCCCGTGTTCGTCACCGTGACGCTCACGGGAACGTCGCCGTTTGCCAAGGGAGCGCCCACGCTCAGGTGGCTGAGGGAAAAGGTCGTGTACGACAGGCCGTAACCGAAGGGAAAGAGGGGCGTGAGACCGCTCGACTCGAAGCTACGGTAGCCGACTTCGAGGCCCTCAGCGTACTGGACGACGTTGTCGACTCCGGGGTATTCGTCCGGAGACGACAGGACCGGCACCTGGGCCCAGGACCGCGGGAAGGTGACGGGAAGGCGCCCGGAAGGATCGTCCTTCCCGAAGACGACGTCGGCAAGAGCCGTACCGTCCTGGTTGCCCGGGTACCAGGCCTCGAGGACCGCCTTCACCTTCGACAGCCAGGGCATGACGACAGGCCCACCGGTGTCGAGGACGACGATCGTGCGCGGGTTGGCGGCCGCGACCGCCTCGATGAGAGCGTTCTGCGCACCCTGGAGAGAGAGGTTGGGCCTGTCCTCACCCTCGGTGCTGTAGCCGCTCACGACGACGATCGCCGTCTGCGCCTTGCGGGCGGCGGAGACGGCCTCCGCGATGCCAGGCGAGGAGTCCTCCCACCCAATGGTCGGCTGGCGCTCGCCGCCAGCCGCGTACCAGGAGACCGAGAAGCGGTAGCTGTGCCCTGCCGTGAGTGGCAGGGCGATCCACCACGGCTCGTAGGAGTGAACTCCCCGGGAGGCGTACTCGAGGTGACCGTTCACGTCGAGAAACGTGTCCCCGGCGTCCTCGATCGAGATCGTGTAGAGGCCGGACACCGGCGGCGACACGGTGGCCGTCTCGGTGTCCCAACCAGGCCCGCCCGGCAACGAGGCCGTCAACTGAGCCTCCGGGTCGGGGGAGGGACCGGGCACGTCCTCTTGCACCCAGTCAGCCGGGATAGAGGGCAGCAAGGCCACCGAAGACCCGACGTCTGCCACTCGCAGGCGCGAGCCGAGAAGCTTGGCGAAGGCCGACGCCGGCGTGACACGGACGTCGGCGTCCACGTGGGCGCTGCCGTCGCCCGAGGTGAAGGCGTATCCGGCGGCGCCCGGCCCGATCAAGGCGACCGTGCCCTTCTGCTCGTCGAGAGGAAGGACCGAGCCTACGTTGCGCAAGAGGACGGTCGCGCGGGCCGCCTCCTCGGCAGCTAGCGCCTGGTGCGCCGCCGACGTCGCCACCTTGGCCAGGTCGAGCGGGCGCGGGTCCTGGATGAGCCCGTAGTCGAACATCTCGACGAGGACGGCCTTCACGGCCTCGTCGACGACACTCACCGGAAGGGTCCCGTCCGTGACGGCGTCGAGCAGCTGGGAGGTCTCGGCCGGCTTGAGGAGCGACGCCCCGGCCTCGAGTGCCACCGGGGCGTCGCTCACAGCCCCGTCGTCCGAGCGTACGAAGCCGTCGAAGCCGAGCTCTTTCAAAAGCTCGTAGGTCAAGGGGTTCTCGCAGGCGTCTGCTCCCTCGAAGTCGCCCAGCATGCACATCACCGCCGCCGGATGCGCCTCGGCGATGGCGATGGCGAAAGGCTTCAGGTACAGCTCTTCGAGCGCTCGCGTCGAGACGACCTGGTCGATGGCATAGCGGTCGGTCTCCTGGTTGTAGAGAGGGAAGTGCTTGAGCTCCGCCATGACGCCTTGGGACTGGATGCCCTCGGCCTCTGCACCACCCATCAGCCCGCTCAAGAGAGGGTCCTCGCCGAATGCTTCGAAGATCCTGCCGCTCGTCGGCACCCGGGCCAGGTTGAGCTCGGGCGCTTGCACGACGTCGATACCCTTCGTGCGCGCTTCCGCCCCCTCGAGCTGGCCGACCTTGTAGGCGAGCTCCGTGTCGAAGGTGGCGGCGAGCCCGATGGCGGCGGGAAGCTGGGTGACGCCCTCGAGGCCGTCCGCCAGGCCGTTGGGGCCATCCTGGAGCGTGAGGGAGGGGAGGCACAGCTGCGGCATGGCGGGCGTCTCGTTCTCGAGAGGCGAGGCAGTGTCGAGGCCGAGAAACTCCACCTTCTCCGTGAGAGTCATCTGCGAGATGACCTCGTCGGCGAGGGCGTCCGAGCTCTCGCCTTCTGCGCCCGGACCGACCCAGGGACAGTCAGGGGCAGCTTGAGCGGGCCGTCCTCCGTGCCGTGTGACGGCGTACGTCGTCCCGCAGCAAGCCGCGAGAGCAACCAGG
>JASHRK010000313.1 GCA_030037405.1 Acidimicrobiales bacterium
ACCTCGGACGTCAACCACGAGCTCCGTTCCCCCCTCACGACTCTTGCAGCCTCGCTCGCCGTCCTGGAAGCCCGCCGCGACGAGCTCCCCGAGCGCTCCCGCCAAGCCCTCGACCTCCTCGGGGCGGAGGTGCGCCGCTTTCGCCGGCTCGTCGACGACCTCCTCGAGATATCGCGACTCGACGCCGGGCTCTCCGACGTGAGCATCACCGAGGTCGGCCTCGGTGACCTCGTGAGCCACAGCGTGGAGGCGGCGGGCCGTCCCGTGCCTATCGAGATCGCGGACTCCGCAGGCGAGCGGCGGGTGCTCGTCGACAAGCGACGTTTCGAGAGGATCATCGCCAATCTCCTCGACAACGCCCAGCAC
Organism: Acidimicrobiales bacterium; assembly: GCA_030037405.1. Lineage (GTDB taxonomy): Bacteria > Actinomycetota > Acidimicrobiia > Acidimicrobiales > Bog-793 > JOPF099. Next base: position 367 of record JASHRK010000313.1, read on the forward strand.
TACGCAGGGGGGGCGACCCGGGTGGCGGTGGCGGCCGACTCGACCGTCGCAACGGTCGCCGTCGAGGACGAAGGTCCGGGGATCCCCCTCGCCGAGCGGGACAGGATCTTCGACCGCTTCTCCCGGGGCCAGAGCGGGCGGCGCCGCGGGCTCGGGGAAGGGACCGGCCTCGGCCTCGCTATCGTCGCGGACCATACGCGGATCCTCGGAGGTCGTGTGTGGGTCGAGGACAATGGCGCGCGAGGGGCACGTTTTGTCGTGGAGCTGCCGCTCGCCGAGGAGTCACAGGCGTGAGGCGCCCCCTCCTCCTCCTCGTGTCGCTTGCGGTCTTGGGCGGCCTCTGCGCCGGGTGCGGGATACCCGTCGCGAACGCGCCCAAGACGCTGCCGAAGGACGCCGAGCCCCCTGCTCTGCTCCAGAAGGCGAACCCGGGGCCCCACAACCCCTACCACGACGCCGCCCAGATCGTCATCTACCTCATCCAGGACATCTCGGGAGAGCTCGTGCCCGTCACCCGCACCGTGGAGCGCCCGGTCACCGTCCAGGAGGTGATCGACGAGCTGGAGCAGGGGCCGGACTACGTCGACTACCGGAACGGCGACGAGAGCGCCGTCTCCACGAGCTCGGACCTTGTGGCAAAAGGGGCCGTGAAGAGCGGAGTCTCCACGATCCGTCTCGACCAGGCCTACGAGAAGCTGACGGGAGAGGCTCCCGTGGACGAGCTCGGCCAGATCGTCTGGTCTCTCGTGAAGTCCGGCCTCGAGGTGCGCCAGGTGAGGTTCCTCGCCCCTTACTGGCCCTACGCGCCGACATCGGTCGAGATCGACACAGGTGGCTTCGTCGACCGGCCGGTCGGCGTCGCCGACTACAAGAAGCTCGTCAGCCCGGCCAACCAGTAAGGCCCTGGTGCCGCCCGTAGCCGCTCGGCGTGGCGCCTACCTACGCCCGCGCCGGGACCGGCAGGCGTGGGGCGTCGGCCCAGAGGCGCTCGAGGTCGTAGAAACGCCGCGCCTCCTCGACGAACACGTGCACCACGAACTCGCCGTAGTCCATGAGCACCCACCTGGCGTCGTCCAGACCCTCGATCGCCCTCGGGCTCAGCCCGTCGCCTGCCGTCTTGACGCGGCGCTCGATCTCCTCGGCGATGGCGCGCACCTGCCGGTCGTTCGTCCCGGAGGTGATGACGAAGTAGTCCGTGATCGCGAGCAGATCGCCCACTTCGACGACCACCGAGGGCTCCGAGGTTTTGGCAGACGCGGCTTCGACTGCAAGCAACACGAGCTCGGCGGTGGTCAGGGCCCGGTCACCTCACTGGCTCGGTCGGACAGCTGGCCGATCGCTCTACTCATCTGTGGCCACCATACATCCCGCGTTCGGCGATCACGCGGATGGCGCCTCTTGGTATGAGGAACTCGAGCGGGCGGCCCGTCGCCGCCCTCTCTCTCAGGTCGGTGCTCGAGATCTCGAGAGCGGGCATCTCGACCACCTCGACACGGCGGCCGGCGAGCGGGCCGTGCTCGGCCGGCCGCCCGATCCGCGTGCCGGGCCGGTTCACGACCACGAGCGTGGCTCGCTCGAGCACCTCCCCGAGGCGTACCCAGCTCTCTATGTCCCTTGCCACGTCGGCTCCGACGATGACGAAGAGCTCGGCCCCCGGCTGCAGGGCGGCGAGCTCGGCGACGGTATCGGCCGTGTAGGAGACGCCGCCCCGGTCGATCTCGATCGACGATGCCTCGAGGCCCTCGTAACCATCGACCGCTGCCGCAACGAGAGCAAGGCGGTCGGCTGCGGCACTGACGGGGCGCTGTGCGACCTTCTGCCAGGGCTCGTTGGCGACGACGAGAAGTACCCGATCGATCCCGAGCTCGGCGCGGACGTTGACAGCGGCTACGAGGTGGCCGACGTGGATGGGATCGAAGGTGCCGCCGAGGATCCCGATGCGGACGCTCACGGGCGGTCAGGTCCCCGAGAGACGTGCGGCGACGGGTGCGAACGTCTCGATCTCGGCCTCGTGAAGGACCCAGTAGGAGTACCCCCATCGCTCCCGCCGGCGCTCGAGGGTCTCGACGATCTCCTCCTCCGTCCCGAACAGGCCGGCGGGCGTCTCGGCGATGTCCGACGCCGGCAGGCCCGTCACGGCGGACATCTCCTCGGCAACCTCCGCCTGCGGGCGGCCTATCTGGGCGACGAAGACGAGGCCCTGCAGCTCGATCTCGTCGAAACGCTCGCCGGCGAAGGCCCGCACCCACGCGACACGTTCGTCGTAGTGCTCGGGCGCCGCCGTCGCGATCGTCGCCGCGTTGACCTGGCCCTCGCCGAGGGCGAGGTTGACCCCGACGATCTGCGCCTGCTCGGCGGCGACCCGCAGCACCTGGCGGCTGCCCCCGCCGATCATGAGGGGCGGGCCCCCCGGGGTGTGCGGTCGCGGAGAGCCCATGGCCTCCCTCAGCCGGTAGTGCACGCCCTCGAAGTCGACCTTGTCGTCCCTCCAGAGCGCCTTCATCACCTTCACGCCCTCCTCGAGGCGGCTAACTCTGGTCGTCGGGGAGTCATAGGAGATCCCGGACTGGAGGTAGTCGGTCTCGAGCCAACCGGCTCCAAGGCCGACCTCGAGCCGGCCCTCGGATGCGAGGTCGAGGGTGGCACACTCCCGTGCGAGCACGGCCGGGTGCCGGTAGTCGTTGTCGAGCACGAGGGAAGCGATCTTGAGCGTCGAAGTGGCCTCTGCGGCCACCGTGAGCGCCACGAGCGGGCCGAACTGGTCGTCGAAGTGGTCCGGCATGGAAAGGGTCGAGTACCCGAGCTCCTCCACCTTGCGGGCGGCCTCCCTCCACTGCCGCATGCTCCTGGCACGAGAGAGCTGGACGCCGAAACGGAACGGGTGCATCGGTTCAGGTTAGCGATGGCCTCCCAACTAACCTTGAGCCATGAGCGGCGCCGGAGAGCAAAAGAGCGCTGGCAGCCCCTCCCAGGCGGCCGGCGAGGAGTGGTCTCCCTCGTCCTGGCAGAGCCGGGAGGCGACACAGCTCCCAGAGTGGCCTGACGAGGACGCCGCGAGAGAGGTGTACCGCCAGCTCCGTACCCTCCCGCCTCTCGTGTTCGCCGGCGAGGCTCGCCGTCTCGTGCGAGCTCTCGGCCAGGTGGCAGCGGGCCAGGCCTTCGTCCTGCAGGCGGGAGACTGCGCCGAGTCCTTCGACGACTTCTCCGCCGACTCGATCCGCGACAAGCTGAAGGTGATCCTCCAGATGGCGGTCGTCCTCACCTACGGCTCGGGCGTGCCCGTGGTGAAGATCGGGCGCATCGCCGGGCAGTTCGCCAAGCCGCGGTCCTCGCCGGTGGAGAGAGTCGGTGAGGTGGAGATACCTGCGTTTCGTGGCCATATCGTCAACGACGACATCCCCGTGCCCGCCGCCCGGGTGCCGGACCCCTCGAGGATGCTCACGGCCTATCACCAGTCGGCGGCGACCTTGAACCTGCTCCGAGCCTTCACGAAGGGCGGTTTCGCCGACCTGTCGCAGGTGCACTCGTGGAACCAGCAGTTCCTCGCCTCGAGCGCCGAGGGACGTCGCTACGAGGCGATAGCAGAGGAGATCGACCGGGCTCTCCGCTTCATGCGCGCCTGCGGAGTCGACCTCACGAGCGACTCACCTATCCATCAAGTCGACCTCTTCACGAGCCACGAAGCCCTCCTGCTCGGCTACGAGGAGGCCATGACGCGCCAGGACTCCCTCACCGGGGACTGGTACGACTGCTCGGCCCACTTCCTCTGGGTCGGCGAGCGCACCCACCAGATCGAGGGGGCCCACGTCGAGTTCGTGACCGGCGTCAAGAATCCCCTCGGCTGCAAGCTCGGCCCCTCCACCACCCCCGAAAAGGTGCTCGAGATCTGCGAGCGGCTCAACCCGGACCGCCTCCCCGGTCGTCTCACGCTCATCTCCCGCATGGGAGCGGCGTCCGTCCGATCGTTGCTGCCACCCCTCGTGAAGGCGGTGAAGGAGTCGGGCCACCCGGTGGCATGGCAGTGCGACCCGATGCACGGCAACACCTTCGTGAGCGAGTCCGGGCGCAAGACGAGGCACTTCGACGACGTGCTGGGCGAGATCCAGGGGTACTTCGCCGTCCACCGCGCCCTTGGGTCCTGGCCGGGCGGGGTGCACGTCGAGCTCACGGGTGACGACGTCACCGAGTGCCTCGGCGGCATAGGCGACATCCTCGAGGAGCAGCTGCCTCTCCGCTACACGACGGCCTGCGACCCCCGCCTGAACGCCCGCCAGTCGATCGACCTCGCCTTCCGGGTCGCCGAGTTGCTGAGGGAGTAGCGCGACCTCCGGCCCGGTGCCAGCGTGGTGGTGCCTGAGGTGCCCGGTGCCTGGTGGTGGCTGGGGGGTGCCTGGTGATGCGGCGTTCG
>JASHRK010000314.1 GCA_030037405.1 Acidimicrobiales bacterium
CGGTCCGCTGGATGCCAGCGTCTCGGCAGTCCATGACGAGACGAGCCCATGTCGTCATGACTGGCTCGCTGATCGGGACAGGGTCCACTCTCCGGGCTAGTGCGAGCGTGCCCGCTCGCCGGGCGCGCGATGTGTCATCCGTGGCGCTCAACACACCCAGTTCGAGCTCGCCTATGGTCACGACCGAGACCGTCACCCGCTCGGGCAGCTCCCCGAGCGGTCGGTTCAGCTCACGGGCAATGAACACGGAGGTGTCGAGAAGCCCGGCCGGCTCGCTCAAAGCTGGTCCATGGTCTGTCCGGCGAGTACATCAAGGTCTTCACGCAGCCCGGGGTCGGCGGCCCGCTCTGCCAACTCTCGGCGCAGGAAGTCGCCTGGGACCCAGCGAGACCGTTGGGCGTGGGGAACGATGTCAGCGATCGCCTCGCCGTGGACGGTGAGGATCACGCGCTCGCCTGCTCGGACGGCGGCGATGACCTGGCTGGTCCGATTTCGTAGATCACGTACTCCGATCTGCATGTGCGACAGCGTAGCACCAAGTGCGTCGAGCCGGTCCCGCGACTGCCACGGGTCATTGGTGCTGGGCGAGCACCTGCGGCCGCTCTCGTGACGAGCCGTACGACGGTCACCTCGAAGACAACGACAGCTCCCCGAACAGCGTGATGGTTCATCGTTCGGCCCCGTACCCGAAGCAGTAGCGCAGCCGCACACCCGGGGTGTTCCGAGGCCATCGTGAGGCATTGACTCCCATGGGTAATAACGGTTATCTTGCCCCTAACTGTTAGAAACGGAGCGGTCGGTGCAACAGGAAGTCGTACTGGCGATGCTGGCCAAAGAGCCGTCGTCGGGCTCCCGGCTGCGTGCCCGGCTGAACGACGCGCTCGGCCCGTTGGGCGAGGCCATGAACGACGGGCAGGTCTACGTCAACCTCTCCCGGTTGGAAAAGGTGGGGTTCATCGCTCGCCAGGCGTCGACGTCGGGCGCAGGGGGGGCGGGGCGCAAGGTCTACGAGCTGACCGCGGCAGGATCGGAGCGCGTCGTGGAGTGGCTGACCGAGGTGAGCTGGCCGAAGCCCGGCCTCGCCGAGTTCCACCTGAAGCTCGTCGCTGCGGCCCAAGCGGGCTTGGCAGATCCGATCGGCATCGTCGACACCCAGCGCAGAGAGCTGCTCCGGCGCCTGCGCGAGGCCGGTCGGGCGGCGATGGCCGAGCCGGAGGGATCCCAGGCGGTGCTCTTGCTCGAAGGCATCGTGCTGCGCCTCCAGGCCGACCTGCGCTGGTTGGAGGCCTGCGAGCGCGCCTGGATGGATCGGAGGAACACGTGAGCGAGAACGGTTCGGCAGCACCCATCATGCACGCCCGAGGGCTGCGCAAGGAGTACGGCAGCGGCGAGGGCCTGGTCCGGGCGGTCGACGAGGTCGACCTAACCGGCAACTTGGCAGTGCCGCCACCTTGGAGGTGCTCCGGCTCCTCGAGGACCTCCACGCAGCCAGCCTGACGATTGTTGTCGTCACCCACGACGAGCGGATCGCGGCGACCGCCGACCGGTTGATCTCGATGCGCGATGGGGCGTTCATCGACGAGACGCGTCTTGTCGGCGGCACGAGGGGCAATCTCGCAGGGCTCGCAGGGCTCGCGGGGTTGGCGAGCTGACTCGTGGGCAAGGCGCTCCTCATTTGTCGCCTCGTCTTCGCCGACCTGCGGCGGCGACCCGTCGAGGCGGTGCTCCTGGTCCTTGCCATAACGGCCGCGGCGGCCACCCTTTCGCTCGGTCTTGCGCTCGGGGGCGTGAGGACGAGTTCCTACCAAGGGACCCGGGCAGCGACCCACGGTGCCGACGTCGTCGCCTACGGGGCGAGGACCGGCAAAGGAGGGACCACATCGTCGGCCGATCTCACCGCGCTGACGAACCTGGCGCGGGCGCCCGGGGTATCCGGGCACAGCCCCCTCTATGCCGTCGCCCGGCCCGTGTTGCGCACCAACGGCAAGACCGACGGCGTTTTCGCCATCGGTCGTAGCGCCGCTCCGGCGGCGATCGACCAGCCGGAGGTGACCGACGGTACCTGGGTGCGAAACGGCGAAGTGGTCGTCGAGCGAAGCTTCGCCGACGCCCTCGGCATCACTGTCGGCGAGACCGTGACGCTGAACAGCCGGCCGTTCCGGGTCGCTGGGATCGCCGTCACCGCAACGTTTCCTGCGTACCCCAACACGGGCCAGTTCTTGGACTACGACAACTCTCTCCGCTTCGGCCACAACTTGTCGTCGTTCCCGAACCCTGGTGCCGTCTGGTTGACCGAGACCGACGCTCGAAGCCTCGCGACCGTGAAGGATCCGCTCACCTACGTGAGCGAGCTGAAGCTGGCGCACCCTGCGAGCGCGTGCTCTTTCGCCCCTTCTGTTCCAAACGCCCCCAGCGCGCCCGTTACCATCTGCTGGCAACAGGTCCGCCAAGAGGACTACCTGATCATCACCCAGGAGCGCAACCTCCTTGCGATTGCCAGCGCTCTGCTCGTGCTGCTCGCCATCACCAGTGTCGCGGTCCTGGTCGGTGGGCGCATGGCCGATCAGACCCGACGGGTCGGCAGGCTTAAGGCGGCGGGAGCGACGCCGAGCCTCGTCGCCGGCGTCCTCGTGGCCGAGAACAGCGTCCTGGCCGTCGTCGCCGGCGTGCTCGGGCTCGGGATCGGGTGGTTGGCGGCACCGCTCGTCGAGAGTCCCGGGTCCGGCCTCGTCGCCGCTACCGCTGCACCGTCGTTGACCGGCTCCACGGTGGGTCTCGTGGTGGCGGTCGCCCTCGGCGTGTCGTTGCTCGCCACGATCGTCCCGGCCGTGCGAGCGGCTCGCACCAGCACGGTCAGCGCCCTCGCCGACGCCGGGGGCGCCCCCAAGCGCCGGGCGTGGCTCATCGCTCTCTCGGCACGGCTCCCCACCGTGCTCCTGCTCGGGTTGCGCCTCGGGGCCAGGCGCCTGCGCCGGCTCGGGCTCGGCGTCGTCAGCGTCGCCATCACCACCAGTGCCGTGGTGGCCGCGCTCGCGGCTCATAGCAGTGTCGCCCAGCGGACCCATGGGCTGCCCGATCCGAGCACCGCACGGCTCGACCAGCTGCTCCTCGCCGTCTCGGCGATCCTCGTCCTACTGGCGGTCATCAACGCCGCCTTCATCGCGTGGACCACGGCGCTTGATTGCAGGCACCCGCTGGCCGTGATGCGCGCCCTTGGCGCCTCGCCGGAAGAGACTGTCGCCAGTGTCTCGGCCGCGCAGCTCGTCCCCGCGCTCTGCGGGGCGGTGCTCGGCATTCCAGGAGGTCTCGCCCTCTACCACCTCGCGCACAAGGGCTCGGGAGTTACCGCTACGCCCGCAGCGTTGTTGCTGATCGCGGTCGTGGTCTGCGCCGTGCTGGTCATCACGCTCCTCGCCGCCGCGGCGGGACGCATCGGGGCCAGTCGACCCGTGGTACAGGTGCTCCAGGCCGAGACGGCGTGATGGCGGCAATACCTGACGGCCTATCGAGAATGAAGGTTTGACTCTCCTGGGCAAGCTCCGGCTCGTCTGGCGTCCCGCCGTGAAGAACCTGCGGATGACCCGAGTCGAGACCCCCCACTCATCTCGATAGCCGATCGCCTTCTGGAACACCGACGGGTGCCTGATCGCAGGACGAGTTCTTCGAGGCGTGCGACGTGCTGTTGCTGCTGGCGATCCGATCAAGGTTGTGAACCCGAGATCCTCGATCACCGACGCTCCTTTTGTGAGAATCGAGGCTGATGCGACCCAACCCCCTCCACGCCAGCGACGATCCCGACGTGGTTCGCCAGCTCATCCGGGAGAACCCCTGGGGGATTCTCGTGAGTCGCACCAGCGAGGACATCATCGCGTCTCACTATCCGATCCTCTTAGACGAGGACAGCACCCACCTCGCCGTGCTGACCCACCCGGGTCGCCCCGAGGAGACGTTCCGTCGGTTCGGGGACCAAGAAGTGCTCCTTATCGTGCAGGGTCGGCATGGCTACATCTCGCCCAGCTGGTACGCGCCGGGGGCGATCCGGGCTCCGACGTCGAATTTCAGTGCCGCCCACTGCTACGGCGTGCCTCAGGTTCTCGACGAGGAAGAGAACCTGGCCGTGCTGGCTCGGCTCGTTGCGCATTTCGAGTGCCACGTCGCAGAGCCGATGTACCTTGATCCTGAGTGGGGTCGACCACTGTCCACCGGCACCGTGGGCATCAGGCTCGAAGCCGAGCGGCTCCCCGTTCCGACTCTGACGGGCGATCAGGAAGATCCTCCCGTCACGAATGTTCTGCTCAGAGGCAGGAGACGCTCCCAGTCCATGATGAGACGGTACGGGAACGGGTGTCGCCCCGACGGTCCTTCGCTCGCCTTCCTCAGCGCCGCCAGAACCGGCGCGGAACGGCCTCGTCAGATCCGTCGTCCTCGTCGTCCGCAGGGGCGGGCACGATCGTTGCCAGGTCGTCTTCGATGTCGACGCCGAACTTGGCGGAGAGCTGGGCGACATGGATCCCGAAGACTCCCCGCAGCTCCCCGAGCGCATCGTTGAACATCCACGCCGGCGTCCCCGGCATGAACAGCCGGAGGCCCATCGGATCATCGATGAGGGGTGCCGTCACGTCGAGGAACTGGCGGCATGACGCCCGCATCGCCCGGGAGATGCGGTGCGATGTCCTCGTCCTTGTCGTCCAGGTGTCCAAGCTGATCCGTGAGGAAGTGGCGGATCTCCAGGATCGAATCGATGCAGTGCTCCGGGATCTCCAGATTCCAGGGTGCGTAGAGGACCCGCCGGTCCTCCAGGTAGGCGAGCACATGGCGGGCGAACGTCACCTTTGCGACACCAGGATCCCAGGTGACGCCGAAGATGGGGCATGAAATCCGGTCAGCCGCCGTGCGGCTTCGGATGCCTTCACGGTGTCGCCACCTGAGGACCGAGCACGAACCGGGCTTTCTCCGTCCGAAGCATCTCGTAAGGCGACATCACCTTGACGCCCACGCCAAGGCAAGCGTCCGGGATCTTGATCCGCCGGGTCGAGTTGGAAGGAATCTCGTGGCT
>JASHRK010000315.1 GCA_030037405.1 Acidimicrobiales bacterium
CTGATCTGAAGCGTCTCCCGGTCGACGTAGGCGAGCAGCCCGCAGGCCGACTCGCAGTTGAAGCACGTCGTCGGTACCAACATGGCGTGGCGCTCGACGGGCTCTGGCCAGGCTCGGCTCTCGAGCTCGACCCAGTCGTCCCAGCGCTCCTTTGGGGGGAACGAAGCGAGCTTCCCCCGGGAAGGGCCCGGATAGAACGTCTCACCGCGAGCCTCGACCTCCGAGCGAGCGGTCGAGAGCCGGCGCTTCGGATCTGTTACCTGCTTGCCGGCCTCGGGCGAGCTCATGCGAGTGGCACCGCCTGGGCGGCCTGCACATAGGCGTGCCCCTCGGGGAGGAGGCCGGCGACTGCAACGAGAGCAGCCCACCATCCGAGAAACGGGGCGAGCACACCGGCGGCGATGGCGACGGTGCCTGCCCAGAAGCAGACGGCGTAGCGGCCATGCGTCATCTCGAAGACGGCGAGGCGGGCATGCGCCGTCTCGTGGTGTGGGATGACTTCGGCACCCCTCAGTAGCAGGTGGGCGGCCGCCGAGCCCGCCACGAGGACCTCCAAGGGGTGGACGGCCGAAGGCACGAGGACGGCCGCCGCCGGCAGGAGGGCTCCTGCTCCGAGGAGAAGGGCCTCGATCGCAAGGTGGGGCGCGAGGATCGGGCTTTGCCAGAGGTCCCGACCTCGAGCCTGGGCGAAGAGATAGGCGGTGTAAGCGGCCGCCATGATCGCCACGGGCAGTCCGATGCCCGCGAGAACGGCAGGGGCGAAGCTCGATCCGCTGAGGGAGATGGCGAGCTGGGCGACAAGCACGGCGGCGTAGAGGTTCAACACGACGGCCCCGCGCACGAGCCAGCTTCGCCACTGGTGCTTGGTGAGGAGGAGATAGAAGCGCCGTGGGTGCTTGAGGTCCGAGACGAGAAGGCCGGCGGTCAGCCCGAGGAAGCCGAGCCCGACGAGCGGGCCCACATAGGCCAGCAGAACCGAGGACCAGGAGATGGCGCCTGCAGTCGCCAGGAGAGCGGGTACGAGGTAGCCGCCCGCCGCCACTCCCTTGGTCCAGGTGTAGAGGCTTACCCGCCAGCCCCATGGCAGCTGGTGGGCGACGTCGTAAGAGACGACGCCAGCAGGGGACGTGGTGGAGGGGCGATGGGAAGCCGGGTGGCCGCTGTTGACGACGTTGTGTCCTGCAGGCATCTCAGCCCAGGCGAAGGTGCCGCCCCGGGGACGCGCGGCAGCGAGCGGGTCGAGGGTGGCCTCGTCGGCACCTCTGTAGTAGACGCCGGGACGAGTGCGTTTCTCGGGGCGCCGGACGGCCACCGTCTCGCTCTCGATGATCTCGGCGACCGCAGAGCCAGGTTCGTTGAGGTCGCCGACCAGGATGGCCCCCGTCGGGCAGACGACGACGCAGGCGGGCTCGAGGCCGATCTCCAGGCGGTGGGCGCAGAAGTTGCATTTCTCTGCCGAGTGGTCCTCGGGGTTGATGAAGATGGCGTCGTAGGGGCAGGCAGCCATGCAGGCCTTGCACCCGATGCAGATCCGTTTGTCGAAGTCGACGATCCCGTCCTCCCGCCGGTACATGGCGCCTGTCGGACAGGCGGCTACGCAGGGGGCGTCCTCGCACTGGTTGCACCTCGTCACCTGGAAGGCACGACGCACCTGGGGGAACCGTCCCACCTCGACCGACTTCACGTAGGTGCGGCTCACGCCGACGGGCACGCCGTTCTCCGACTTGCAGGCGGTCGTGCAGGCGTGGCAGCCGATGCAGCGGGTCTGGTCGAGCACCTTTACGAGACGGGGTGGCGGGCGCTCGATCGTCGTCAGCCCTCTAGCCCTCGGCACCGATCGCCACGGTAGGAGCAGATCTTGCCGGCGTCCAACGAATCATTTATATAGGTAGCATCGAAACTATGGATGAATCTCGCCTCACCGTCGAGCAGTTGCGGACGTTCGTCGCCGTCGCCGCCCAAGAGCACGTCACAGAGGCGGCCCGGCAGATCGGCCTCTCCCAGCCCGCCGTCAGCCATCAGCTGAAAGCGCTCCAGAGCGCGTTGGGCCTGGCCTTGTTCGAGCGAGTCGGGCGGGGCATCCGCCTGAGCGAGGACGGAAAGGCGTTGCTCCCGACGGCGACGGCCGCCCTCACGGTATTGCGCAGCGTGGAGGAGGCAGCCGCGGCGAGATGTGGGCTCATCGCCGGGAGCCTGGTGGTGGCAGCCAGCAACACGATCGGGATCTACCGCATGCCCTCCTGGCTGGCCGGATACCTCGAGCGTTATCCGGGCGTTGATGTCCGGGTGCGGTTGGTCAACACCCTGGAGGCGCTCCACCTGCTGCGCGACGGCGAGGTGGACTGTGCCCTCGTCGAGGCGCCTGCCCCCACCGACGGCCTCGACGAGCTGCTGGTGGCACCCGACGAGCTCGTCGTGGTGGTATCGGTGCACCACCCCCTGTCACAGCTCGGCCACGTGGGCGTCGAGGACCTGAGGCGCCACCGCTACCTCGCCCGAGAGGAGGGGTCCGGGACCGAAGCTCTCGCTGCCGAGTTGCTCGGCCCCGCCTACCGCTGCGGCCCGGTGCTGGAGCTCGGCCAGGTCGATGCCGTCCGGTCGGCGGCACTCGCCGGACTCGGCTATGCCGTGCTCCCACTCGCCGCCGTCGGCGACTACATAGAGTCAGACCAGCTGCGTCGCCTGCACACAGGTCGCCCGAGCCTCAAGCGGATCTTCAGGGCTTGTCGCCGCCCCGCCAGCCACTCGCCCGGTCTACAGGCCTTCTGGGACCACCTCGTGACGATCTCCGACGAGAACGAGGCAAGGGCGGACTCTGGCAGCCCGATGACCCTCCCCTTCGTGGGGCAGTGACCCCGTGGTCGGCGATACCGGGTGATCCGTGCCGCCTGGGCTGCGCCCTCGTATCGCCTGG
>JASHRK010000316.1 GCA_030037405.1 Acidimicrobiales bacterium
CCCCGTCGCAAGGCAGCTCGAGGAGCTCGGGCTCTACGCCCTCGAGGCACCCTTTCCCCCCCATGACGTGCCGGCGTACCGAGCCCTCGCCGACGCCGTCTCGATCCCGCTGTGCACGGGCGACCAGCTGACCGCCGCCGTCGAGTACCTCCCCGTGCTCGAGTCAGGCACGGTGAAGTTCGTCCAGGGCGGAGCCGCTCGGACCGGGATCGACGACATGGGGGAGCTTGCGCGACGAGCCGCCGAGATCGGCAAGGGCTTCGTCCCCTGGGGCTGGGTGGCGACGGGTCTCACCGTTGCCGCCAACGTCCACTTCGCGCTCGTTCACGAGAACGTCCCGCTCGTCGAGTACGCCCCGCCGTCGATGTACCCCGGGGCCCGCCTGCGCAACGAGCTCTTCTCGCCCGAGACAGAGGTGAGAGACGGGATCTTCCAGCTGCCCGGAGCACCCGGGCTCGGTGTCGATCTCGATCCAGACGCCTTCGAGCGGTTGCGGATCGCCTGATGTCCGGGGACTGACAAGGAGCGCGTTCGGCCTCTACCCGGTCAGGTACTGTGACCTCTCGGACGCCCTGTCGGGCTCGGCGCACGGGCCGCGCCGCCGGGGGGCTGCAGGTCGAGTGTCGCTCTACGGCTCGGATTGGACGGCAAAGCAATGAACAGCCCCCCAGGCGAGTCGTCGCTCCGCTCTGCGGTGCCAGCGGTCCGGCGCGCCGCCGCCATCCTCGACGCCATCATGAACCGCCAGGGTGGCCCGATGAGCATCACCGAGCTCTCGTCCCAGCTGAGGATCCCGAAGTCGTCGACCCTCAATCTTTGCAACGAGCTCGTCGAGTCGAGACTGCTGCGCCGCATCGACGGTCGTTACCAGCTCGGACCGAAGCTGGCAACACTTGGCGCCGTCTACCTCGCGAGCGTCGACGTGGTTCGCGAGTTCCAGGACATCTGCAGCGCCCGCAGCGCAGAGCTGCAAGAGACGATCAAGCTCGCCGTCCTGGGAGACCGGGGGGAGCTCGTGTTTCTCGCCCGGCACGACGCTGCACGCTCGCCGGGGATCCTCATGGACGTTCGGGTACAGCAGCCTGCTCACTGCACCGCCTCGGGAAAGGCGATGCTGTCTCTCTTGTCCGCTCGAGGCTTGGAGCAATGGCTCGACGGGCGTACGAACCTCGTCAAGCTCACACCGAACAGCATCGGGTCGGCCGACGAGCTTCGGTGCCAGCTGGAGGCAGTCCGAGATCGTTGCTATGCGACCGAGGACGGCGAGTGCATCGAAGGCGTCTTCTGCGTGGGAACTGCCATCGGCAGGGCGCAGGACGACGAGGCGATCTACGGCCTCAGCATCTCCATGCTGCGACAGAGGGCGACCAGAGCACACGTCGCACGGCTGGCCGCCGAACTGCAGTCGATCGGCGCTGAGCTGGGCAAGCGGCTCGGCGACGCCTACGTGTGAGGCGGGTACAGCCTCTCGATCGGTAGCGGTCAGCCGGGCGATGCCTGTCACAACTGGCCGCCGCCCGGTGTCTCATGTCAGGAGCCCACGACCGGAGGAGACACGATGGCGAGCACGACGAGGATCCCGAAGGCTCGGCTGACCGGCGTCTACGGCGCCGTCGTGAAGCGGATCTCCCGCAAGATGTTCGGTGAGGTGCCAGAGCCCGTCGAGGTGGTGTGGCACAACCGGAAGGTGTTGAACCTCAGCTTCACTGTCGGCCGCAAGATGCAGAAGTGGCACGAGTGTGACGAGAACCTGAAGTCGCTGGCTCACATGGCGGTGGCGAGCCTGGTGGGCTGCAGCTTCTGCCTCGACCTCGGCTATTTCCACGCCTACAACCGGCGCCTGGACCTCGACAAGGCGCGGGAGGTGCCCCGCTGGCGCACCTCAGAGGCCTTCACTCCCCTCGAGCGTGACGTGCTCACCTACGCCGAGGCGATGACGCAGACGCCCCCTGCCGTCACCGACGAGCTGTCGGCCCGGTTGCTCGGGGCACTCGGTCCCGCCGCGCTCGTGGAGCTGAACGCGTACATCGCCTTGGCCAACTTCATGACGCGTTCCAACACGGCGCTCGGCGTCGAGTCGCAGGGGTACTCGGCCGCTTGTGGTCTGGCGCCGCTTGCCGTGGCGACGACGTCGACGTGATCCAGGACCCGTTTCTTTCTCACCGAAGCCTGCTGTTCACCGTCGCCTACGAGATCCTCGGCTCTGCTGTCGACGCCGAGGACGTCGTCCAGGAGACCTGGTTGCGGTGGTCAGGCGTGGAGCACGCCGAGGTGCGCGACTCGCGGGCGTACCTGGTGAGGATCGTGACCCGGCAAGCGCTCAACAAGCTCCGATCGCTCTCGCGCCGTCGGGAGGACTACGTGGGGGAGTGGCTGCCCGAGCCCCTCCTCACCAGCCCTGAGGTGGGCGAGGACGCCGTCCTCGCCGAGAACGTCTCCATCGCGATGCTCACCGTCCTCGAGACGCTCGGCCCGGCCGAGCGGGCAGTCTTCGTGCTGCGCGAGGTGTTCGACGTGCCCTACGACGAGATCGCCGAGGTGGTGGGGAAGACCCAAGCTGCCGTGCGACAGATCGCTCACCGTGCCCGCGAGCACGTTGCCGCGCGCCGGCCGCGGATGCAGGTCGACGGAGCC
>JASHRK010000317.1 GCA_030037405.1 Acidimicrobiales bacterium
GCTTGGCGACCACGGTGCCGCCCTTGTAGGTGAGGGTGACCTTGTTGAGCGAGAAGGAGACGACGGTCGGCGGCGACGTCGTCGCCCCTGCGGCAGGCGCTCCGAGAGCGATGGCGGCCGCGACCGCTAGGCCCATAACTGCTGTGATCCCAACTCGACCGGTGCGCTTCACGGTCACTCCCCTCGTCAGTTGCATCCCGCCACTGTGGTAATCCCCCTGGCCGCCAGTGATTCGGCGACAATTCCTTCGAAGTTTAGCTCACAATGCGGCGCAGCTCCGCTACTCAGCGTGTTCCCCACGAGGGCGGGCTGTTTGCGTTGGGCGCTGTTAGAGAGCGCGCCGCCGGCGCCTATCTATCACGGGGACGCCGGATGGAGTAGGTAATCGGTACACCTTTGGCGGATCCCCTCCTCGAGACCGGCATCCTCGACGGTTTCGGCAAATCCGGCGGAGATCGGTTCCCCTAGGCTGTCGGCTTCGGAGAGGTTTCGCGGTACGATACCCTGGTGTCGGAACCTTTGTGGATCCGCGCCGGCAACCGACTGGAGTTGGCGGCCCTGGTGGCCGACCACGGAACGGTGGTCGTAGTCCATGCCATGTCGATGCGAGCGAAGTACGCACATCTTTGGCCCTGCGAACGGAGGCCTCGACGATGACCACCAAGCGCCCACCCCTCACGGTCGGCGGACGTCCGATCACTAACGAGCTGCTCAAGAAGGCCGCGCTAAAGGCCGAAGCTGGCCTCGATGTAGACCGGCTTGTTCGTCGCACTGGCGGACGACCCTTGCTGGGCTCGGCGCCAGCCGGGAACATCTCGGTCCGGTTCCCGCCCGGCCTACGAGATCAGCTCCGAGAGCGGGCCCAAGCTGAGCACGTCGCAGAGGCTGAAGTGATCCGCCGTGCTGTGCACGAGTATCTGGAACGCACCCAGGCCAGCTGAACATCACCCTGGGAAGAGCGGGCTGCGGTCGTCGTCGGGGGGGTCGAGGTACGTTCGCGGTAGCCGAAGAGCATCTCGTTGGATCGACGTTCCCGTCATGCTGGTGCAGGTCAGTGCGTCTCAGCATCCCTTCCCGCTACACCCTCCGCTTACCGGGGGAAGTAGTTAGACCATGGCGGTCTGAACCTGGGACTCCTCGACCGGCGTCTGCAGGGGGAAGTGGCAGGCGGCGTAGTGCCCGTCGGAGAAGAGGCGGAGCTCCGGCTCTTCCTCGGCGCAACGGTCCTGCGCGTAGACGCATCGAGTCCTGAAGCGACACCCCGACGGCGGGTTGATGGCGGAGGGGAGCTCGCCGTGCAGGAGCTGGCCTCGCTTCGCCTTTGCCACCCGGGGATCGGCGACGGGAATGGTGTCGATGAGGCCCTGCGTGTAGGGGTGGGCGGCGCCCTCGTATATCGACTGGGCGGGCCCGACCTCGACGAGCTTTCCCAGGTACATGACCCCGATGCGGTCGGCCAGGTACTTCACGACGGCGAGGTCGTGGGAGATGATGATGTAGGAGAGGCGGTGCACCTCCTGGAGCCTCTTCATCATGTTGAGGATCTGCGCCTGGATGGAGACGTCGAGGGCGGACACAGGCTCGTCCGCAATGATGAGGCGAGGGTTGAGCACGAGGGCACGAGCAAAACCAATGCGTTGCCGCTGCCCGCCCGAGAACTCATGAGGATAGAGGTCGACGGCCTTGGGCGAGAGGCCGACTTCGCCGAGCAGCTCACGTGCTCTCTGGTGCCGCGACTCGCGGGTGCCTATGCCTTGCACGGCAAGCGGCTCCCGAAGGATCGTCCCGACGCGCATGCGCGGGTCCAATGAGGCGTACGGGTCCTGGAACATGAGCTGGAGGTTGCGGCGCTCGCGGCGAAGGGCGGTGCCGTGCATCTTCGTGAGGTCGCGGCCCTCGAACCTGATCTCCCCGGAGTTGGCCCGTTCGAGGCCTACGACGAGCCTCCCGATCGTCGTCTTGCCGCAACCCGACTCGCCGACGAGGCCGAACGTCTCGCCCTGGCGGACCGAGAAGGTGACGCCCGAGACTGCCTTTACGGCGCCGACCTTGCGTTGTACGACGGCGCCGGAGGTGACGGGGAACTCCTTTACGAGGTCCTCGATCTCGAGGATGGCGCTGCGCTCCGTGAGCTCCCGCACCCGCGCCTGTGCCCTCTCGAGGGCGGCGGCCCTCTCCTCCTCGGTGGCGACGAGCGGCGTCTCGTCCTCCGCCGTCACCTCGTCGGAGCCGACGGGATGGAAGCAGGCGAAGATATGGCTGGGGTCGCCGGCGGAGGGAGTGAGAGGTGGCTCCTCGGTACGGCACACCTCGGTCGTGTTCGGGCAGCGCGGGTTGAAGCGGCAGGCCGTGAGGGGGGCCGAGAGGTCTGGGGGAACGCCCGGGATGTTGTAGAGCTGCTGGGTCGAGTCCTGCTCGAGCTTCGGGATGGAGCGGAGCAGCCCGGAGGCATAGGGATGGCGCATGTTGTGGAAGAGCGGCTCGGTCGCCGCCCCTTCGACGATCTTTCCGGCGTACATGACGAGCACGCGGTCGGTCCTTCCGGCGATGACTCCCATGTCGTGGGTGATCAGGATGACCGACATGTCGAGCCGCTCCCGCAGCTCGTCCAGGAGGTTCAGGATCTGTGCCTGGATCGTCACGTCGAGAGCCGTCGTCGGCTCGTCCGCTATGAGGAGCTTCGGCTCGCAGGCAAGGGCGATGGCGATGACCACGCGCTGGCGGAGACCGCCCGAGAGCTGGTGGGGGTAGTAGTTGATGCGCTCGGCCGGCCGAGGCATGCCGACCAGGTTCAGCACCTCGAGGGCGCGGTCCATCGCCTCCTTCTTCGAGGCTCCCCGGTGAAGGCGCACGCCCTCGGCGATCTGCTTGCCGATCGTCATGGTGGGGTTGAGCGACGTCATCGGGTCCTGGAAGATCATCGAGACCTCGTTCCCCCGGACCTTTTGCATCTCCTTCTCGTTGAGGGGGGCGACGTCACGGCCGTTGACGCGCACGGCGCCACCGACGACGTGCCCGACGTTCGGGAGCAGCTTCATGATGGAGAGCCCCGTCGTGCTCTTTCCGCAGCCGGACTCGCCCACGATGCCGACGCACTCGCCCTCGGCGACGGTGAACGAGACGTCGTCGACGGCTGCGACGTTGGCGGAGCGAAGGTGGAACTCGGTTCTCAGCTGTTCGACTTCGAGGACGTTCGCCATGTACGGCCACTCCTTCTGCTCCGGCGCCCGTGGTTCGGCATTCGTGCGCCGGGATTCGTGCTCCGGCACTCGAGCTCTGGCGCCTCCCGGCCACCCAGTTTCCCTGGTCACACGGCTTTGGTTCCGCTATGGTAGCGGGCCATGCCCCAGCCACCGAGTCTCTCACCCGAACAGCGACAAGCCGCGCTTGAGAAGGCGGCTCTTGTCCGACGCGAGCGTGCCGAGCTGAAGGACCACCTGAAGAGCGGGCGTCTCACCCTGAAGGAGTTGCTGGCCAAGGCCGAGACGAGCGAGACCGTCGGCAAGATGAAGGTCATCGCCGCCCTCGAGGCCCTGCCCGGAACCGGCAAGGTGAAGGCGCGCCGCCTGATGGAGCAGGTCGGCATCTCCGAGTCCCGCCGCCTACAGGGTCTCGGCGCCAAACAGCGCCAGGCGCTCCTAGAGGCATCTGAACGCTCCTGAACCCCCTCCGCTGCTCTTCGTAGTCGTCGGCCCCGGCGGGGTCGGGAAGGGAACTGTCCTTCGCCGGCTCGTCGACCTCGACCCCACGCTGTGGCTCAGCATCTCGTGGACGACGAGGCCCCGGCGCCCGGGCGAGGACGGCGGGGCGTACCGTTTCGTGGACCGGAGCGCCTTCGAGCGCCACGTCGCGGCCGGAGGCTTTCTCGAGTGGGCGGAAGTGCTCGACCACCTCTACGGAACCCCTGTCCCGGACCCCCCGCCCGGCCACGACGTCCTCCTCGAGATCGACGTGCAGGGCGCCCGGCAGGTCCGAGCAGCCAGCCCGGGCGCCGTCGTGATCCTGCTGCTCGCGCCCTCCATCGACGTGCAGGCCGACCGCCTGCGCAGCCGGGGTGACCCCGAGGAGCACGTGCAGCGCCGCATCGCCCTCGGCCGCCTCGAGGAGAGAGAGGCGAGGGAGATGACGGACCATGTCGTCGTGAACGGCGACCTGGAGTCCGCTGTGGCCGAGGTCTCGGCTATCATCGAGGCAGCCAGGAGCGCTGCCGGGCGCTCCTGAGAAGTCGTCTCCGCGGTGCTCGAATGCGCTTCCCGGCGCATCTCGGGCGCCTCTCGACAGATACCTTCCGACACAAGGAGCCCCATGCCCGAGCCTCGCAGCACCATGATCGAGCCGCCCATCGAGGACCTGCTCGACAAGGTGGACTCGAAGTTCACGCTCGTGACCCTGGCGGCGCGGCGCGGCCGGCAAGTGAACTCCTACTTCAGCCAGCTGGGCGAGGGTCTCGGCTCCATCGTGCCGCCCCAGGTGGCCTCGGTCTCCCGCAAGCCCCTATCGATCGCCCTCGAGGAGATCTCGGCGGGCAAGGTGAGAGCGAACTTCGACCTCTCGGAGCCCACAGAGGAGGCCGAGGTGGCAGAGGAGGCAGAGGAGGGCTCCGTCCTGCAGATGGACGCCGGAGCGAACGGCGCGGCCGACGACGGCGGCTCCGCCAGCTGAGGCGCACGGCACGGCGGTGAGCAGCTCGCCGCTCGCCGGCGCCACCGTCGTTCTCGGCGTGAGCGGAGGCATCGCCGCCTACAAGGCGGTCGAGGTGATGAGGCGCCTCGAGGACGAGGGTGCTCATGTCGTGCCCGTGCTCACCGCGGCGGCCCTTCGTTTCGTCGGGGAGGCCACCTTCAGCGCCCTCGGCAGCGAGCGCGCCCGTACCTCGCTCTTCGACGACGAGGACTCGATCCCGCACACCTCGCTCGGGCGCCGTGCAGACCTCGTCGTCGTCGCCCCGGCTACTGCTCGCCTAATCGGCTCCTACGCCGCCGGCATCTCCTCCGACCTCCTCGTCGCCACGCTGCTCGCCACCCGGGCGCCCGTCCTCGTCTGCCCGGCGATGCACACCGAGATGTGGGAGCACCCCGCGGTCAAGGAGAACCTCGCGACGCTGCGGCGCCGGGGCGTCCACGTGCTCGAGCCCGACGAGGGCCGCCTCGCAGGAGGCGACGTCGGTGCCGGCCGCCTGCCGCCGCCGGAGCGGATCGCCGCCGCGGCGGCTTCGGTGCTCTCCAAGAGCACAGGGGCGCGCCCGGGCCCGGCGGCGCAGCGTCCGGCGGGGCAGGGCCAGGACATGGCGGGCCTCCGCGTCCTCGTCACCGCCGGGGGCACGAGGGAGCCGGTGGACCCGGTCCGGTTCATCGCCAACCGATCTTCCGGCAAGCAGGGCTACGCCGTCGCGGAGGCGGCGAGCGATCGCGGAGCGGCCGTCACGGTCGTGAGCACGGTCGGGCTGGAGGCGCCGGCGGGGTCCGAGGTGATCCGCGTCGAGACGGCGGCCGAGATGGCCGAGGCCGTCCTCACCGCCGCCCAGGGCCACGACGTCATCGTCATGGCCGCCGCCGTCGCCGACTTCCGCCCGGTCGATCCCTCGCCGTCGAAGCTGAAGAAGAGCAAGGGCCCCCCGAGGCTCGTCCTCGAGCCGACCGTCGACATCCTGGCCGAGCTGGGACGCCGTCGCCGTGAGGGTCAGGTCCTCGTAGGTTTCGCGGCGGAGACGGGGGCCGTTGCCGCCGCAGCCGCCCTCAAGCTCGAAGAGAAACATGCCGACGTGCTAGTGGGCAACGACGTTGCGGCAGAAGGGGTGGGTTTCTCGGGGGAGACGAATGCAGTGACTATCGTGACCCGCTCCGCCACGAGGGAGGTCCCCCTCACGACGAAACGCAGGGTCGCCGACGCCGTGCTCGACGTCGCCCTCTCCGAGTTACGGTCGCGCAGCCTGCTCGACCAGGATCACCGGAAGGACCAGCAAGGAGCCGAAAAGCCGTGAGCAGCTTCCACTTCACCTCGGAGTCGGTCACCGAGGGCCATCCCGACAAGATGGCCGACCAGATCTCCGACGCCATCCTGGACGCCATCCTCGACGCAGACCCGAACGGGCGAGTCGCCTGCGAGACATTGCTCACGACCGGACTCGTCGTCGTGGCAGGCGAGGTCACCACGGATGCATACGTCGACGTGCAAAGGCTCGTGCGCGCCACGATCTGCGAGATCGGCTACGACCGCGAGGAGCTGTGCTTCGACGGCAACACCTGTGGCGTCGTCGTCTCCATCCACGAGCAGTCCCCCGACATCGACCAGGGGGTCTCACGCGCCCTCGAGGCGCGGTCGGGCTCGGACGGCGAGGACGTGCTCAGCTCGCAGGGTGCCGGCGACCAGGGGATGATGTTCGGCTACGCCTGCGACGAGACGCCCGATCTCATGCCGCTTCCCATCTGGATGGCGCACCGCCTCGCCGCCAGGCTCACGCAGGTGCGCAAGGAGGGGGTCCTCGGCTACCTCGGGCCCGACGGAAAGACCCAGGTGAGCGTCATCTACGAGAACGGGCGCCCGAGCCGCCTCACCGACGTCGTCGTCTCGACCCAGCACGCCAAGGGCGTGGACATCGACCGCCAGCTCGCCGGGGACCTTCAGGAGAACGTCATCACGCCCCTCCTGCCTGACGGCCTCGACTGCGGCCACTTCAGGTTCTTGGCCAACCCGACGGGGCGTTTCGAGCTCGGTGGCCCGGCGGCCGACACGGGGTTGACGGGCCGCAAGATTATCGTCGACACCTACGGAGGCGCCGCCCGGCACGGTGGCGGCGCCTTCTCGGGCAAGGACCCCTCGAAGGTGGACCGGTCGGGCGCGTATGCGGCTCGCTGGGTCGCCAAGCACGTCGTCGCCGCCGGCGCCGCCCGCCGGTGCGAGATCCAGGTCGCCTACGCCATCGGCGTCGCCCGGCCCCTCTCGATCATGGTCGACACCTACGGGACCGAGAGCGTCGACCCGGCCAAGATCTCGGCGGCGATCGGCGAGCTGTTCGACCTCCGACCGGCCGCCATCATCCGCGATCTCGACCTGAGGCGGCCGATCTACCGGCGGACGGCCGCCTACGGCCACTTCGGGCGCTCGGACGCAGGGCTTCCCTGGGAGTCGACGCCGAGACTGGCGGAGCTCAAAGCCGCTCTCGGGCTGTAACGGCAGCCCGTGGCGACGCCGCGAGCGCCTCTCTAGGAGGGCGGCGATTGGCGCAGACGATCGAGGTCCTCCCCGACGTCTCCGGTCTCGATCGGACCTTTCACTACGTCCTCGACGAGTCGACCCGAGGGGGCGGCCCGCAGCCCCTCCCCGTCGGCTCGATAGTGCGTGTCCCCCTTCACGGGCGGCGCGTGCGCGGTTTCGTCCTCGGCCACCTTTCGCCTGGCGGCGCTCTTCCTCCGCCCGAGATCGAGCTGCAACCGGTCCTCGAGGTCGTCTCGCAGGGACCGCCGCCCGCCGTCGTCGAGCTCTGCCGCTGGGCGGCCTGGCGCTATGCCGGCCGGCTGCGGCCCCTCCTGCTGGCAGCCTCGCCCCCCCGGATCGTCCCACCGGGAGCGGCTGGCAGCGACCCTGCCGCCGTGCCTGCGTCCCCGGCCGGTGTCTCGGCTGCCGGTCCTGTAACCCGCCTGATGGAGGAGGCCCTGTCGGCTGGCGACGCCGTCGTACGGCTGCCGCCGGCAGAGGAGCGCCTCCCCGCCGTCGAGGCGGCGCTGCGGCTCGCAGGGGGCGGGCTCGTCCTCGTCGAGTCGACGGCGGACCGCGACCGGCTGGCCGACCTCCTCTCGCGGGCGGGGTGGGCCGTCGCCCGGTACCCGGACTCGTGGGCCGAAGCAGCCAGCTCCGCCCGCGTCGTCATCGGCACGAGAAACGCAGCCTTCGCGCCCCTCACTCCCCCCCTCACTCTCGTCCTCGACGCCCACAGCTCCTCCTACCGCTCCGAGCGCGTGCCCAGCTTCGACGCGAGGGTCGTGGCCGCCGAGCGGGCCCGGCGCTCTGGCCGGCCGATCGTCTTCGTCACGCCCTGCCCGAGCGTCGAGCTTCTCTCGGCGCCCGGCCGCCGGCTGGTGACGGTGCCGGCCGCCCTCGAGCGGGAGGGATGGGGGACGATCGGGGTCCTCGACGCCCGGGAGGAGGACCCCGCCGAGGGGGGATATCCGTCGCGCCTCGTCGCCTGGATCCGCCAGGCGGCCTCGGAGGTGGCGGCCTGGCCGTCTGCCTCGCTGGCCGGCTCGCCGGCGGGCTCGCCGGCAGGCGCGGGTGGGTACCGCCCTGTCGTGTGCGTTCTCAACCGGAAAGGGCGCGCCCGGCTCCTCTCGTGCGGCCTCTGCAGGAGCATCCAGCGCTGCGAGCGCTGCGGCGCCGCCCAGGTGCAGCTGGCGGCTGGCGCGAAGGGCTCGAAGGGGTCGAGCTCTCGGGTCGGAGTGCTCAACTGCCCCCGTTGCGGGCCTTCGCTCGACCGGCCGGCTATCTGCCCTTCGTGCGGCTCGGCTCGCCTCCAGGTGCTGCGACCGGGGGTGGCGCACGCCCGTGAGCAGCTGGAAGCCGTCACCGGTCTCGAGGTCGGGGAGGTGAGCGGGGCGAAGGGGCCGCTACCGGAACGCCCGGTCGTGATCGGGACCGAGGCCGTGCTCCATCGCCTCCGCCGGGCGTCCATGGTGGTGTGGCTGGACTTCGACCAGCAGCTCTTGGCGCCTCGCTTTCGCGCCAGCGAGGAGGCTCTCGCCCTTCTCGCCCGCTCGGTGCGCATGGTGGGCGGGCGCCTCGGCGGGTCGGCGAGCAGGGTTGTCGTGCGGACCAGCCTGCCCGATCACGAGGTGCTGCAAGCGGCGCAGCGGGGCGATCCCGGCCTCGTCTACGAGAAGGAGCGCGCCCTTCGCGAGCTGTTGTCGCTCCCGCCGTGCTCGGCCCTCGCCCGCATCGACGGCGAGGGGGCCGACGCCCTCGTCGAGCGCCTGCCCCCCACCGTGACGACGTCCAAGGTCGCAGAGGGGCGCCACGTCGTGCGTGCCCGGTCGTCTTCCGAGCTGGCCGACGGCCTTGCCCTCCTCGTGGGCGACGGACCCGCCGGCTGGGCCGGAGTAGACGCCCGCGTCGAGGTCGACCCGATCGACATCTAGCCCGATCTGGCCCGACCTAGCCGGCGGCGGGGCCGTCTCCGAGCGTCTCGCTCTCCTCTTCCCCACCCTCGGCGAGGATGCGGTAGAGGGACTTTCGCGCTTCGGCGAGGACCGTCTTCGCCTGGGCGATGTCCGCGGCGGTACCGGCGTGCGCAACCTGGCGGGTCGCCACCACGATCTGGATGGCGAGCCGGCGCAGGGCCATGACGGAGGTGTCTACCTCGCTCGCCACCTCTTCCCAGGGAGCGGGCCGATCGGCGCCACGCTCCGCCAGCACCGCCCGCCCGGCCTCTGTCGCCGAGTAGACGCGCCTTCCCTCCTCCTCGACGCTCGAGACGAGCCCTTCGTCGGAGAGAAGCTGCAGCGTGGGGTAGATCGAGCCCGGGCTCGGCGTCCAGGTCCCGCCGCTTCGCTCGCCGAGCTCGCGGATGATCTGGTAGCCGTGCATGGGCTGCTCGGCGACGAGGGCGAGGACTGCAGCACGGATGACGCCGCGCGAGGAGCGGGGGCGCCGCTCCTGCCAGCCTCCCGCCATGGCCCGCCAGTGGCCGCCACGGCCGGGCCGGGAACGCCAGTCGCCCTCGAAACGCGGCCCTGTGCGCTTGAACGGTCGGGGCTCGTCGTCACGATGAGCCCGTGAGGGGCCCTCCTCGCCATACCAGCCGTGGTGGTCGTGACGGAAGTGTCGTTCTGTCATCTCTGATCTGTCTCCTTACGAGATGTATTGCGA
Organism: Acidimicrobiales bacterium; assembly: GCA_030037405.1. Lineage (GTDB taxonomy): Bacteria > Actinomycetota > Acidimicrobiia > Acidimicrobiales > Bog-793 > JOPF099. The sequence goes on from JASHRK010000317.1 coordinate 9,859, forward strand.
TATATCGCAACTATATCACCAATTGGAGACGGTGCGCGCAGAGCTATCGAGGCCGCGCTGTGTCCGTTTGCCAGCGGCGGGCAATGATGGCGTCGGCGCTATCATTGAGCCCGTGACCGTCGTCGACCGATTCGCTCCCCGTACGACCGTTGCCGGCGGGCTTCTCACGAGCGCACGGGTACGCGCCGGGCTCAGCCAGCGCGAGCTGGCGGCGAGAGCGGGCGTCGCGCAGTCGACGGTCGCCCGGATCGAGTCGGGTCATGCCGATCCCGGGTTCTCGACCCTCGAGCGGCTGCTCGCCGCGGCCGGCCTGGAGATGCGTGTCCACCTGGAGCCGGTGGACGATCACGACGCCGTGCTCAACGCCATCGACCGGCGCCGCTCCGTCGAGGAACGGGAGCGGGTCGCCGCCGGCCACCGGCGCAACGTCGAGCGCTTCACCGAAGGTGGGCGCCGGGCCGGTCTCCACGGCTGAGCCGTCGTCTCGTGACCGACGAGGCACCGGCACCGGCGCTCGAAGCCGAGGCGATCATCGGCGTGCTCAACTCGCACGGCGTGGACTACGTGGTGATCGGCGCCTTTGCCGCACGGGCGTCCGGTGCGCCGATCCCC
>JASHRK010000318.1 GCA_030037405.1 Acidimicrobiales bacterium
GCAGCCGAGGCGTGGCGACCGCACTACTAACCCGGAGAGTCTCCGCCGCGGCGGTCAAGGCCGGGGCGAGGGGCGAAAGCGTGGACATTTCACCGCGCATGCGCGTACTCAGGTCCACGAAACGGCGCTTCGCTCGACACACGCCCAGCCCCACGGATCGTGGACATTTCACCGCGCATGCGCGTACTCAGGTCCACAAAAGGTCACCGGCCGGCGCCGGCCCGTTGACGGACAACGATCGCGCCGGCCGCGGCCACAGGGGCAAGAGTCGTCGTTGCCGGCTCAGCTGACTACGACGACCTTCACCCCCGTAAGCTTCCCCGCCTCCCCGCCGATGCTGCCGTTGTCTTGCAAGATGGGCTGGCGCACCCCATGCACCCACACCTGCGTGTTACCGGTTCCCTCCCCAAGAAGCGGGTGGTCGATCACGACGGCCAGGAGCCTTCGACCCCCCGGCCCACCACCAAAGAAACGCAGTTCCACTTCCTCTCTCGCCGTCGTCGCCGTGATGTCGATCCCGCCCGGGTTAGACGTGATGTCGCTCCTCTGGCAGCTGTTCACGAGCTGGCGCAACCGCTCGATCACGCCCGGTGCCGAGATGTCGCGCACGACGGCTGGCCCGTGCTCGGGGGTCACCGAGACGACCACCTCGGTGACCCCGCCGGGGATCCGCTCAGACGCCGGCCTCGCCGGCGAGTAGAGCACGATGCCGTCGACCCTCACCGCCGTGCTGTTCGCGCCGAGCGGGTACAAGCTCACTTCCGACTCACGGACCGGCAGGGCGAGCCACGGCCGGAAGTTGAAGGTGACCTCTTCCTCGCCGTTGTTCGACTGCCCAGTCGAGTTGAGCGTCGCCCCGGCCGGCACGTGGGCGGAGAGCCAGCTGTCGACCGACGCCTCCGGCATCGAGACCAGGCAGATCTTCGCCACGTCCACCTCGTAGGGGCTCGCCGGGTAGCCGAAGGGCTTGGAGAGGGCGGCCGCCGCAGCTGTCGTCAGCCCGGGAACATGGCGGCACCCTGGCGGTACTCCTGTGAGGCGACGCAGCACGCGGGCATCAGCGCGGGCGAGATCCTGCCTGTAGGAGACGGCGCGCGATCGAACCGCCCCGGAGGACGCGAGCGGGACGAGAGAGAGGGACGCCGCCACGAGGAACCCGGCAAGTCCTGGCAGCCACCGACGAGCCTTCATGCCAGTACAAAGCAGCACCCGCCTTGCATCGCGTATCGCAGGAGCAGCAGCTAGACAGGAGGCGCATGGGCAACGAAGCGGAAATTCGCCGGGAAAGGATCACCCGCCTCCTCGACCAGGTCATCCGGCCGGCAACTCACCCCGCGGCGGCACCGCTTCGCATCTCGATCAGCCGTCTCCCCGGGGAACCCGTCCCACCTGAGGAGGCCAGCGCCCTCACCTTCTCGCCCTTCCAAGTCGGCGACGGTTGGGGAGGCGCCTGGTCCACCGCCTGGTTCCAGGCCGAGGGCGTGATCCCCGAGGAGTTCGACGGGAGCCATGTCGTGGCCCGCATCGACCTCGGGTATCACTCGACGCCGGGTTTTGGCGGTGAGGCGCTCGTCTTCACGGGACTCGGTCACCCCGTCCCGCTCCAGGGGGTGAACCCCAAGCACAACGCGGTCTCGATCGCGGCCGCCGCCCGCGCCGGCGACTCCGTCGAGCTGCTCGTCGAGGCGGCCGCCAACCCGGGCACGTCGGAGACCGCCATAACGGGGCGCCTCCTGCAGCCGGACTACGAAGGAGCGCCCCTCTACCGCCTGAGCCGCTTCGATCTCGCCGTCGTCGACGACGCCATGGCAGAGGTCCTCTACGACTGGACCGTCCTCGCCGAGCTGGTGGACGCCCTCGGCCTCTCGCACCCCCGGTCCGCCGAGATCCTCTACGCCCTCGACGCCATCGCCCGTGCCGTCGACCTCGAGGACCTCACGGGCTCGATCGTCGCCAAGGCCGAGCGTTGGAAAGGTCTCCTCGACCGTCGTACCAGCCCGCACGCCCACCGGGTGACCGCCGTCGGACATGCCCACATCGACTCGGCCTGGCTCTGGCCGATCCGAGAGACGCGGCGCAAGTGCGCCCGTACCCTCGCCACGGCGCTCCGCCTCATGGAGGCCTATCCCGAGTACGTCTTCGTCTGCTCGCAAGCCCAGCAGCACGCCTGGATGAAGGCGGAGCACCCAGCGCTCTTCGATCAGATGCGCCGTCGCGTGGGAGAGGGTCGGCTCGAGCCCGTCGGGAGCATGTGGGTCGAGCCCGACACCAACCTCCCCTCGGGGGAGTCCCTCGTGCGCCAGCTCGTCCACGGGAAGCGCTTCTTCCTCGACAACTATGGCATCGAGACTCTCGACTGCTGGCTCCCGGACGCCTTCGGCTACTCGGGGAACCTCCCCCAGATCCTGCGCGCCGCCAACGTCTCGCGCTTTCTCACCCAGAAACTCAGCTGGAACGAGATCAACGCCTTTCCTCACCACACGTTCTGGTGGGAGGGGATCGACGGCTCGCGAGTCCTCGCCCACTGCCCTCCGACGGACACCTACAACGGAGAGTTCGCCCTGCGGCAGCTTCTCGAAGGAGACGCTCGCTACGCCCAGCACGGGATCAGCGAGCGTTCCTTGTACGTCTACGGCCATGGCGACGGAGGAGGTGGCCCGACCGAGGAGATGCTCGAACGGGCGCGCCGGCTACGCGACCTCGACCCGCTGCCGCGGGTAGAGCTCGGGACGGCGTGGAGCTACTTCGAGGCGGTCGAGCGCGAGTGTGCCGAGGCGGAGGCCCGCGACGGTCTGGACGGCGATAAGACCGTGGCGACGGCGCACGCCCCCGGACCGGGTGGGCTCCCCGTCTGGGTGGGTGAGCTCTACCTCGAGCGCCATCGTGGCGTCCAGACCACCCAGGCGAGAGGAAAGCTCGGGAACAGGAGGTCCGAGAACCTCCTCAGAGAAGCTGAGCTCTGGGCGGCCGCCACCCTCACCGGCGAGCAAAGAGCGACCGCTCAGGCCAAGCTCGAGCGCGCCTGGGAGCTCGTCCTGCTCCACCAGTTCCACGACATCCTTCCCGGATCGAGCATCCACTGGGTTCACGAGGACGCCCAGATGGCATATGCGGACGTGAGAGAGCTCGCCGAGAACGTTATCGCCGAGGCGACTGCCCGCCTCGCCGATAACCTCTCGACTCGAGAGACTGCGCTCGGGAAGACGGCACCAGGCACCTTCGTCGTCGTGCTCAACGCCGCCTCGCATGAGCGTCTCGACGTCGTGGAACTGGAGCTCGACGGCACCGCTACGGGCCAGCCCGTAGCGGCGAGAGGGCCTGACGGCACCCCCGTCCCGGTCCAGGTCACGGCGGAGGGGACCCTCCTCTTCCCGGCCTCGGTCCCGGGCTCAGGCTGGTCCTGCTACGAGCTCGTCACCTCGGCCGGCGGCCGCTCTGCCGAGGAGGACCCGTCGCTCGACCACGACGCAGAGGTTCTCGGCGGTCGCACCCTCTCGAACGGCCTTGTCTCGGTGACGCTCGACGACGAGGGCCTCGTCTCCTCGCTCGAAGACCTCGTGAACGGCCGGGAGGTCATCCCTGCGGGGGAGAGAGGCAACGTCTTCCAGTTGCACCACGACCTCCCCAACCACTACGACGCCTGGGACGTCGACCTGGGGACCTTCGCCCGAGCTGCCGAGTGCACATCTCTCGACTCGATGGAGGTGGTCGAGCAAGGCCCGGTGCGAGCTGCCATCCGCATCAGGCGGTCCATCGGGCGGTCGAGCGCTCTCACCCAAGACGTGCGTCTCTCGGCTTGCGGACGACGCGTCGAGTTCGTGACGCACGTGGAATGGCACGAACGCCACCGTCTCTTGAAGACCTCGTTTCCCGTGGCGGTCAGATCGCCACACGCTACCTACGAGATCCAGTTCGGCCACGTCGAGCGACCGACCCACGCCAACACCTCGTGGGACGCGGCCAAGTTCGAGGTTCCCGCCCAGCGTTGGGCAGAGCTGTCAGAACCCGGTTTCGGCGTCGCACTCCTCAACGACTGTAAGCACGGCTACGACATCCGCCGCAACGTCATGCGGCTGTCGTTGCTGCGCGGCCCCGGGTGGCCGGACCCGGAGGCTGACGCGGGTGGGCATCGTTTCTCTTATGCGATGCTGCCGCACGGCGAGCGTCTCGGCGCAGGCTCCGTCACCCGCGAGGCGGAGTGCTTCAACCTGCCGCTCCGCTCCCTCAGGAGCGCTCGCCCCGTGCAGGGCACCGGCTCGCTCGTGAGCGTCGACGGGGCGACGCTGAGCGCCGTCAAGCACGCAGATGACGGGAGCGACGATCTCGTCGTCAGGCTCTACGAGCATCTCGGAGCTCACACGGCTGCCGTGCTCCGTCTCCCAGGAGCAAAGAGCGCCCTCCGTGCGGACCTGCTCGAGCGGCCCGGAGAGCCCGTGCCCGTAGACGGCGACAGGGTCGTGTTGGAGCTGAGGCCCTTCGAGCTCGTGACCCTTCGAGTGACGAGGGCGTGAGTCACTTGGACGTCGGGCGCTCCGAGATGGGACGGGCGACGAGCAACCGGTCGCCGGTCGCCAGCGACGGATCGGACCCGATCCCGAGCGTGACGCTCCCGTCGTGCACCAGTCCGAGCACGAGGTCGCTTCGCTCGTCGCGCACGGACGAGAGCAGGCGTCCCGCCATGTTCGGCGAGAGGTCCATCTCGTCGAGGTAGTGCTCGGAAGAGTCGAGCAGCTCCAGGAGCAAGCTGGCGGCGTGGGGAGTCTCGAGCGCCTTGGCAAGCGTATGGCTGAGGAGCTCGTCCCCCGAGATCGTCTCCGTGACGCCGAGGTCTTTGAGCGCCTGGCTCGCCGCCGACGAATGGGCGAGCGCCGTCATGGGGGCGTTGGGAGCGCACTGGCGGAGCAGCACCACGGCGACGAGCACGTCCCCGTCCCCGGTTCCCGTCACGAGGACCTGCTCGGCCTTCTCGGGGTGGGCGGACCTGAGGGTGTGGAGACTCGCCGGGTCCCCCCGGACGAGATGGACCTCGTCAGGCACATGGGCCGGGTCGACGTCGGCCACGAGCACGACGTCGTGGCCCGTGCGGACGAGCTCCTCCATCACCGCCGGCACGGCCGGGTGCATGCCGACGACGAGGCGGAAGGCTCCCTCGGGAAAGGACCGACCCATTTGCAACAACCTCCTCACCCGTGCCGCGGCGACGGATCCGGACCAGATGGCGAATACTGCTCCAAGCATCGGGATGGTCGAGAGCATGACGACGACGGCGATGATGTGCCCCGCTGGCGTATGCGGAGTGACGTCGCCGTACCCGACGGTCGTGGCCGTCGTGACGGACCAGTACAGCCCGATCCAGATAGAGATGTGCTCGGCGAGGGCGAAGGCGACACCGCCCAGGACGACGATAGTGGCGGCAAGCGCTACGAGACCGAGAGCATGCCGCAGCGTCCCGTGTCTCAAGAAACGCCACACCCAGAAGAACACGCCTCAATCCTCTCTCGCCCGTCGCGTGCCCTGGGTCATGCTCTCCAGAGTGGCGCGATCGGGACGGCAAAGAGCCTGACTCCAAAGGACAGCGAGAGGACCGACTGCCTGAGCGAGCTCAGACCCGCTGGACCGTCGGCCGAGATGCCGTCACACAAAGCTCGGGGGGGAGGACTCGAACCCCCAATAACAGGGCCAGAACCTGTCGTGTTGCCGATTACACCACCCCCGAAGGTGAGCGACATGCTATCCGGCGCTGCGAGCTCGCACGGCCTCGATCCGCGCCACAGTCTCCTCACGACCGAGCACCTCGAGGGACTCGAAGAGTGGCAGCCCGACGCTCCGCCCGAGGGTGGCGACCCGCACCGGAGCTTGCGCCTTGCCGAGCTTGCGTCCGTGGCGCTCTGCGACCGCCTCGAGGACTGCCTTCAGCTCGGCGGCTGTCCAGCTGCCAAGCGCTCCGTAGCCTTCTCGTGCCTCACTGAGGATCGATAGCGCCTCCTCGTCTCGCGCGATCGCCTTCTCGTACGACTCCTTGTCCACGGCAAAAGGCTTCGCGAAGAGGAACTCGACGTACGACGGAACCTCGGAGAGGGTAGCGACGCGCTCCTGCACGAGGGGTGCGAGCGCCTCCCAGGCGGGCGTGTCGTAGCAGTCTGCACCAAGGTGGTCGGCCGTCCTCGCCGCCCATTCCTGCACCCGCCGGGAGAACTCGCTCGTTGCGAGGTTGCGGATGTAGATGCCGTTGTAGTGGAGGAGGCGCCGGTCGTCGAAGAAGGCCGGGGAGTGGTTGACGGCCTCGAGGCGGAAGTCGCGGACGAGATCGGCGACCGTGAAGAACTCCTCTCCGCCAGGCGGCGTCCATCCGAGCAAGGAGAGATAGTTGTCCATCGCTTCGGGCAGGTAGCCGAGGGCTTCGTAGTCCTCGAGGGCAACGCGATCTCCCCGGCGTTTCGAGATCTTCTGACGCTTGTCGTTCACGAGGAGGGGGAGGTGGGCAAAGGCAGGAAGCTCGAGCCGGTCGCCCGTGGCGGTTCCGAGCGCCTCCCAGAGCAGCACCGCTTTCGGGGTCGTCGGGAGATGTTCCTCCGATCGGATGACGTGGCTGATCCGCATCTCACGGTCGTCGACGACGACGGCGAGGACGAAGAGGGCATCCCCGTTCGACTTGGCCACGACGAAGTCCTCGATCGTGGAGTTGGAGAACTCGACGTCCCCCCGCACGAGGTCGTGAACGACCGTCGTTCCCTCCTGAGAGACGGCGAAGCGCAACGCCCGGCCCGGCCCGCGCTCGAGCTCGCGCCCGCGGCAGTGGCCGTCGTAACCGGGGATGGCGTTGCCCTTGGTCCGGGCGAGCACCTCGTCGCGCGTGCAGTCGCAGGCGTAGATCCTTCCCGCGTCCCACAGAGTGTCCAGGGCACCTTCATAGTGCTCGCGCCTCTCGGACTGCCGGTACGGCCCCTCGTCCCAGTCGGTGCCGATCCAGCGGAGACCGGCGAGGATGCCCTCTACCCACTCCTCCTCTGACCGCTCGGTGTCGGTGTCCTCGATCCGGAGGATGAAGTCGCCTCCGTGCTGGCGGGCGAAGGCCCAGTTGTACAGGGCGTTTCGGGCCGTGCCGACGTGGATGTAGCCGGTCGGCGAAGGAGCGAGACGGACTCGCACCCGCCGCTGCGGCGACCCCGCTGCCGAGGCGCTCACTCCTCCTCGACCGAGAGGGCCTGCGTCGGGCAGGAGCGCACGCACTCCATCAGTTTCTCCCGATACTCCTCGGCCGGGTGCTCGTCGAGCACGTACATGAAATTGTCGTCTCGCACCTCGAAGACCTCGGGAAGGATCCCCATGCAGACGGCATTGGACTCACACCGGTCGTAGTCGACGACGACTCGCATTGGAACCTCCTCGTTGTCCGGGTCTGACGAGACGATGCTATTGCGCTGGCAGCGAGCGGTGGCACTGCAAGGATCGGTGCTGGCTACGCCTTCGCCGCCGCCGCAGGAAGACGAACCGTTCGGACTCCGTTGTCTGGACTGCTCCCTAAACGGCATCATCCAGTATGGCAACTGGCGCTCCTACACCCGAGGCAACTACGAGGTGGTGACGAGCGACTGCTCCATCACGACGAACGAAGACTTCGACACCCTTATCCCCCTGAACGAGGAGGGACTGGACACTGCGGTCAACAAGAGGGGCCGCACTCCATGGGCCACGCCTAGCCCTGCCGAGACGACCGCTCGCCGCGAGCACCTCCACCACCCAGTCACACCGCTTCCCCCTGACTGCGATCTGATGCACACGTCTGCCCCGCGGTGAGGGAGGAATAACCCTGTAGAGCAAGGCGCTTCGAGCCGAGCTCACCTCGTTACAGTCTCCGTCGGCCGGGTCTGCCATGTGCGCAGACACTCTTCCTGGCGGCCCTCGCTCGGCCGACACGACCTTCCGCTCGCCGCCTTCCGGCAGAGACCCGTTGACTGGACTGCTACTTAAAAGTATCCTTAGGTCCAACCGGTGAGTGGCGCCGGCGGAAAGGTGGTGAACGGTGGAAGAGTTCAGCCCAGCTCGCAGAGACCACGAGGGGTACGAGATGGCCACCGCCCCTAAAGAGGGGCGTACGCGCACTTCCTCCCACTCGTCGTCGGGCTCCCTTTGGCGTCATGACCGCAAGCACAAGCACCCAATCGGTGGCCGAAGATTCCTCTTCATAGCTGGCTATTGTGCAGTAGCCGTGTCCCTGCTGGGGATCGTAAGCGGGAGCGCCGTCGCAAGCACAACGCGCGACACGTCCAGCGGAAGCTCTGCAGCCTTATACGTGCAAGTTAATCCACTCGAGGACAACTCCTCGAGTGTCTTGATACAAGCTGAAGAGCCCTACACTGCAGCCGTACCATCGACCATCACCTATGTACCGGTGGCCGAAGGCACGGTAAGCGCAAACTCCAGCGAGATCACTGTGCCCTGGTCGGCAGCGCTATCAGATTTCGCCCAAACCACGGGTGGCATGGTCAACTTCATGGCGGTCGAGTCCAATGGCCAGGAACTGGCTCAAGAGCTCTTTACGACGGTCCTCGGTACCAGCTCGTCGACTTCGCAGGCCAGAGGACACGTCCAATCCGCCACAACCGAGTCGACTGTGCCTACGATATCGCTAGGAACGCTACAGGCTGTGATCAGCGATCCGAGCACCACCACTCTCTCGCGCGTAGCGCACACTGTGCACGCGTTCGCGCGGTCACCCGAACACTTCGACTCCCTGACGCCCGCCAGCTCCGTGACACCGGATGGCGGCGTGTGTGTCATCACGGAGCTGAGCTCGGACGAGATTCTCACCCGAATAGGCGAACTACATGTCGCGGATCTCTCCGGATCGAGCGGTGAGTACATCAGCAGCAATCAAACCGACAACACGATTGAGGTCGGTTTTTCCCTAACAGCAGGTAGCGGCTTTTCTGATGATGGCACACTTGGTCTGAGCAACAGCATCACCAGCGGTGGCGGTTTTACCCACGACGGTGGTTACAGCCAATACGTCGACGAACACGTGTACTACGCAGAGTACGACCTGGGTGGCGATTGCGCTGGTTACTATCTCGAGGCAACCAGTACACCCGGCGATGCCCAACCTGGCGTCAACTCTGCCCCTACCGATCCCTACGGATCCTGCTCCGCCGATCCGAACGGTTTCGCAACCGTGCCGAGCGATGGAAGTTGGGGTGATGACCGATCCACAGCATATTTCTATAGCGGGATCGCAAATTGGCTCGGTTTCTCTTTCAGTGGCTCTGACGGGTATGACAGCGATGTATTCGAGAAATGGTCCACTGCGAAAGGTGCACCCGCGACCGACGTATGTGGAAACGTAGATCCCGTACAGGACTCGACAATCTTCTGGAACAATCCGGCCTGATGACTGAGCCCCCTGCGATGGCTCGTGCTCAGCAAAGTGCCAGAGCTTTCGCGGCGAGGCACAAGCGCCTGATGGGTCTTGCCGTGTTGGCTGCTCTGGGACTTACGGTCGGCATACTTGTGGGCGAAGGGACTTTCACAGCTTCGTCGTCGTTAACGGATGCAGGAAGTGCCTTCCTTGGTGGCACTAATTCTGTTCCAGGCGAGATCGTGGACTTTCCTGCCATGGTCGAGAACACGGGCTCACACGCTGCACGGCTGGTGTCGGCCAAGCTGGTACCGGTGCCCGGCTTTAAAACCCCAAAGCTAGTCCGTCTCGCCGTTCTCAAAGAGCATCGGAACCTGATCACATCTGCAATCGGTTGGCCAGTATCGATTTGCAATCTGATGCGAGGCGCAAAATGCCTCGATGGAACAGTCTATCGCACAGTGCCTTTTCACGGATACGTAGTCCGTCCCCACGGTCGTCATGGCAGGGGGCCGCTACCCGACATGATCGAATATGGTGTGGTCGGAGCAAGCGTTGGTGCCTACGGCGTGGCAGGCATAGTAGTCACTTATAGTGTGGATGGCTCACTACATTCGGCACGGCTGCTCGATGCTGGTGAGGACTGTGTCAGTCGTTCTGATATAAGGGAAGCAGCTTGCGAGGGTACCCGCTTCAATACGATGTATGAGAAGGTCCTCCGAGGTGCTAGCTGAGCCGGTCCGCCAGTCGCTCCACAAACGGGACCTGGGCGGGGTTCAGCCGCTTGATCGCCTCGTCGAACGGGAACCACTCCGCCCGGTCGACTTCGGGAAACCACTCCATCTGGCCGGACGACGGCGGCCACTCCATCTCGAACAGGTTGCTCGAGACATTCTCGGGCTCGAGGTCCCCCTCTACGGCGTAGGCGCGCACCCGTTTGCCGCTCGCCTGGCGGACCTCGCCCAGATCCAACCGCGCGCCCGGCGGGACGGGTGAGCCGATCTCCTCCAGGAACTCGCGCTCGGCGGCGACGAGCGCAGCCTCGCCGTCGTCGTACTCGCCCTTCGGGATCGTCCAGCACCCGCGGTCCTTCCGGGAGAAGAACGGTCCACCGGGATGCGCCAGGAGCACCTCGACGGTCGTCACGCCAGGCGAGCCGGCACTCTGCCGGTACAAGAGGATGCCGGCGCTCTGCTTCGGCAAGTGAACCGCCGGGGCCCTCAGATGGATGGAGTCTCGTGCCAGCGGCCGAAGACCTCGGCCATCGCTGACATGATCTCGCCGACGGTGGCGTAGGCCACCACGGCGTCATGGATCGTCGGCATGAGGTTGCGAGCCGGGTCGGCTGCCACCGCCCTTACCTGCTCGAGCCCTGCTGCCACGGCCTCGGGCGAGCGCCGGCTCCGTACCTCCGCCAGCCGCTTGCACTGGAGATCCTCCACCTCCTGCCCGATGTGGAGGATCTCGGGCGGGTCCTCCTCGTTACCCTCGAAGAAGGCGTTGACGCCGACGACAAGCCTCTCGTTGGAGAGCAGCTTCTCCTCGTAGGCGTAAGCCGACTCGGCGATCTCGGACTGGAACCAGCCCTCGTCGATCCCGGCGTAGACGCCCTCGAGGATCGAGCCACCTCCGAGCCTCTCGAGGTGGGCGAAGATCTCCTCGGCACGGCGCTCCATCTCGTCGGTCAGCTCCTCCAAGAACCACGAGCCGCCGAGCGGGTCGGCGACGTTCGCCACGCCAGACTCGTGGGCGATCACCTGCTGGGTGCGAAGGGCAATG
>JASHRK010000319.1 GCA_030037405.1 Acidimicrobiales bacterium
CTGGAGCGTCGTGGCCGATCTCGCCGCCGCGGCCGAGACGATCGCCTCGGGTCGGGCCCGGCGGGTGTTTCTCACCATCGGGCGGCGCGACCTCGAGGCGTTCGTGCCGGCCGTCGACGGGGAACGCTGGTGGCTGATCCGGTCGATAGAGCTCCCCGAGAACCTTCGTCTCAACCCGGCGGAGGTGATCCTCGACCGGGGACCTTTCGAGGTCGACGCCGAGGCCGAGCTGATGGAACGGCACCGGATCGACCTGCTCGTCACGAAGAACAGCGGTGGCGATGCCGCCTCCGCCAAGCTCGAAGCAGCCCGCCTCCTCGGCGTAGAGGTCCTGATCGCCGACCGGCCGCCGTCGCCGGACGGCCCCTCGATGACAACGGTCGGCGAGGCGGTCGTCTGGGTATGCGGCGTGCTCCGTGCCGGATCAAGCCCCGGCCGAGACCTCGGGATAGCGGCGCGGGGTGTAGACGCCGAGCCTGGCCCGCCCGGGCAGGGCGACCGTCCTCGTCTGTGAAGACCCGACTATGAGGACGGTGCGCATGTCCACCATTGCAGGGTCCACCTCGCCGAGCGGGACCACTCTCACCGTCTCGCCCGGGCGGCCTACGTCACGGGCGACGACGACGGGGGTGGCCGGGTCCCGATAGGCACCGATGAGGGCGAGGGCCCGCTCGAGCTGTGACGAGCGGTGCCGCGATGCCGGGTTGTAGAGGGCGAGGACGAAATCGGCAGCGGCGGCGGCGGCCAATCGCGACTCGATGACGGACCACGGCTTCAGGTTGTCCGAGAGGGAGATCGTGGCAAAGTCGTGACCGAGCGGGGCGCCGGAGAGGGCCGCCGCAGCTTGCGCCGCACTGACACCGGGGCTCACGACCACCTCGACCGACTCCCATGCGGCAGGGCGGTCGGGACGGTCGAGCTGCTCCATCACCGCCGCCGCCATGGCGAAGACGCCCGGGTCGCCCGACGACACGAGGGCGACCGATCGTCCCTCTGCCGCCAGGTCGAGGGCCTGAGCGGCCCGCCGCTCCTCCTCGCGGTTGTCCGAAGGATGGCGGACCTGCCCTGCGACTTGAGCGTCCACCATGGCGAGATAGGCGGAGTAGCCGACCAGGTCGGTGGCCTCGGCCAGGAGTGCGCTCGCAGCGGCCGTGCGCCACCCCACGCCTCCTGGACCGAGGCCCACGACGGCGAGACGCCCGCCGTTTCTCGGCCGGGCGCGGCTCACCGGGTCGACGCCTCGGCGCTCGGGATGATCACCATCGAGAAGTAGGGCGCTCCGGAGGAGTCGGCCTCGGCCAAGGGGAGCACCCGCTGAGCCGGGAGAGTGGCCAGCTCGACGTACCACGCCCTGTCGAGGAGCCCGGCGGCGGCCACGCTCGCTCGGACCTTCGCCAGGTTGCGGCCGAGCTTCATCACCACCGCCGCCTCCACGTCGACCAGGTGCCGTTCCAGCTCATCCCTGGAGAGGACCCCGGAGAGGACCGACAGCGTCTCGTTCCGGCACACGAGAGGAACGCCGAGGACGGCAGCACCGGCGAGGAGCGATGTCACTCCCGGTACGACCTCGCTCTCGTACCGGCCGGCGAGGCGGTTGTGGAGGTACATGTAGGAGCCGTAGAAGAAAGGGTCCCCCTCGCATAGCACGGCGACGTCCTCGCCGCCGTCGAGGACGGTCGCTATGCGCTCTGCCGCCTCGTCGTAGAAACCGGCGAGAAGCTCTTCGTACTCGGCTCCGGCCGGGAGCTCGGTCGTCACGGGGTAGTAGAGCGGGAGCTCCGGCTGGCGAGGGCGGATGTGCCGGGCCGCCGCGGCCCGTGCGTTGCTCGGACGTCCCCTCGCCGCGAACCAGGCGACCGTCCCGGCCTGCTCGATGAGCCGGTGCGCCTTGACGGTGAGCAGCTCGGGATCGCCTGGGCCGACGCCGATGCCCCACAGTCGCCCGGTCACTCGCGCTCCGTCGCGAGAGCGTTGACAGCGGCCGCAGCCATGGCGCTGCCGCCCCGCCGGCCGAGCACGCACACGTACGGGACGGCCTGGTCGGAGGCGGCAAGTGCGGCCTTCGACTCGGCCGCGCCGACGATGCCGACCGGGAAGCCGAGGATCAGCGCCGGGCGAGGAGCTCCCTCGTCGAGAAGCTCCAGCAACCGCCACAGGGCGGTCGGGGCGTTGCCTATGGCGACGACGGCTCCTTCGAGAAACGGGCCCCAGAGGTCGACCGCTGCCGCCGAGCGGGTAGTCCCCGCCTCGGCCGCCCTGTCCGCCACGCCTGGGTCACGAAGCGAGCAGATCACCTCGTTGCCGGCAGGCAAGCGGGCACGGGTGACGCCGCTCGCCACCATGAAGGCATCGACGAGGATCGGCGCCCCGGAGGCGAGGGCGGCCGCACCGGCGCTACCGGCTCCGGGCGAGAAACGCAGGTCGTCGACTACATCGACCATCCCGCAGGCATGGATGACGCGAACGGCAAGCCGCTCGAGGTCCGCCGGGATCCGCGAGAGGTCGGCCTCTGCCCGGATGGTCTCGAACGACTGGCGGTAGATCTCGGCGCCGTCACGCTCGTAA
>JASHRK010000320.1 GCA_030037405.1 Acidimicrobiales bacterium
CGCCCCGACCTCGTCGTGCTCAACAACCGGCCCCTGTGGGCCGAGAGCTGCCCGTCGCCGGTCCTCCACGTCCTCCACAACTACCCCGACGCCTGGGGCACCGGGTCGGCGAGCCCGGGGCGCGTGCGGGCAGCCCTCGAACGAGGGCTCGTCGCCGCCGTCAGCCCCACTCTCGCCCGGCACGTCGAGGCGGCCTACCGACCGGCGAGAGGGGTGAGGGAGGCGAGGGTGGGGGTGGAGGAGTGTTTCTTCGAGGTGTCCTGGGAGGGCGCCGGCGGTCCCGTCCTCTTCCCCAACCGGCTCCTCGAGAAGAAGGGCGTGCGCCACTTCCTCGCCCTCGCCTCGGAGCTCTCGGCGGCCGGCATCTCGTCGGTTCTCTTCCGCCACCTCGCCCCGTGGCGAGCGCCGACCGAAGAGCACCGCCGACTCATCGAGCTCGTGGAGAGCGCGGGCGGGGCGAAGCTGGAGGAGCCACCGCGGACGCGCCGCGAGATGGCGGAGTGGTACGCCCGTGCCGGGGTCGTCGTCTGCCCCTCCGCCCACCCCGAGGGCCTCGGGCTCGTCGCCCTCGAGGCGCAGGCCGTCGGCGCCCCGCTCGTGACGAGCGGCCGAGGCGGGCTCGCCGACGTCACCTTCCCCCCCAACGTCGTCGTCGAGGAGCTCGAGGTGGGGAGATGGGGCCGGGCCGTCGTGGCTGGCCTCGAGGAAGGTCCCTCGCCGCGTCCTCGAGAGCAGGCGTCCCGGTACCGGCCCGAATTGGCTGCGAGACGTTGGGTCGAGCTCGTGCAGGAGGCCGCAGGCTTGTGACGAGGCTCCTCGCCCGCCTCGCCGACGAGAGCCGGGCTGCCTCAGGCGGCCACGGCCGGGTGCCTGCTCGACCAGGGCTTGGCCGTCTCGAGCTGGGAGGCGACTCGGAACAAGAGGTCCTCGCGGCCGTAGCCGGCGACGAGCTGGCTCCCGATGGGCAGGCCGTCGGAGCTCCAGTGAAGGGGCAGGGAGATGGCCGGCTGGCCCGTGACGTTGAAGGGCGGGGTGAAGGGGACGAGGGCGGCGGCCCGGAAAAGGCTGCCGAGCGGGTTGTCTGGGGTCGTGACGAACTCGCCGAGCGGCGGGGGCGGCTCGGCGACCGTCGGCGTGAGGAGGATGTCGAAGCCCTCCGCCCACCAGCTCTGGACACGTCTTGCCCAGCTCTGCAGCCAGGCGACCGCCGCAAGGTACTGGGCGCCCGAGAACTGCCTGCCCATCTCGACGAGAGCCCACGTGAGAGGTTCGACGTCGTCTTCGCCGAGCTCCCGCTGCAGGAGAGTGCCGATGTACTCGACGTGGGCGACGTTGCCGACGGCCCAGAGAGTGAGGAAGCTCCCTACGAAGTCGGGCTCCTCGAGGGCGGCGGGATGGCTCTCCTCCACCACGTGCCCGAGGGACTCGAGAAGGGCGCCTGTCGCTCTCGCCGCCTCGACGCAGTCGGGGTGCGCCTCCCCTGCCAGCGTCGTCGTGAGCAGGCCGACCCGGAGCCTGCCCGGGTCCGCTCCCACCTCGGCGAGATAGGGGCGGCTGGCCGGCGGGGCCGGGTAGGGGTCCCCCACCGCAGGCCCGGCTACGGCATCGAGGATCGCCGCCGAGTCGCGGACGGAGCGTGTCAGCACGTGCTCGCAGACGAGCCCGTTCATGACGTCGCCCACCTCGGGAGCAAGGGTTGTGCGGGCGCGTGTCGGCTTCAAGCCGACGAGCCCGCACTCGCTCGCCGGTATGCGGATCGAACCGCCGCCGTCGTTGCCGTGGGCGGCGGCTACGAGGCCCGCGGCGACGGCAGCTGCCGAGCCACCGCTCGAGCCGCCGGCGGAGCGGGAAGGATCCCACGGGTTCCTCGTCGCCCCGAACGCCTCCGGCTCGGTGGTAGGGAGGATCCCCAGCTCCGGGGTGTTCGTCTTGCCGAGGAAGATCAGGCCGGCCTTCCGGAAGCGCACCGCCAGCTCCGTGTCCGCCTCCGCCACGTAACCGGCGTCCCGAAGCGCCCGCGTACCTTGGCAGAAGCGGGCACCGGCGCAGTGGCATCCGAGGTCCTTCAAGAGAAACGGCACCCCGCCAAACCTCCCCTGCCGCCCCGCCTCCTCGTTCGTGAGCTGGACGGCTTCGGCACGGGCGGATTCGAACATCGGGGTGATGACGGCGTTCAGCTCGGGGTTGAGGCGCTCGATCCTCTCGATGGCGGCCTCGACGAGCTCGAGGGGCGAGACCTTGCCTGCGCGGACTTGCTCGGCTTGCGAGGTGGCATCGTCCCACGCGCTCGACATGTGCGAGAGGGTAGCTGCCGCCGGGCCCGAAGCCCGGCGGCAGCTACTGGCATCCCCCTCTGTTCGGGCGGCGCTACTTCTTCTTCTTCGGGTCGTAGGTGAAGGTCACGCTCTTGTTGACGCGACTCTTGCCGTACCCGGTCGCGAGGCTCTCGAGGGTCTCCACCCGGATGTCGACCTTCCCGCTCGCTCCCTTCGGGGCGGTCGCCTTGATCTCGTAGGTGTCGCCCGACTCGAAGAGTGTGCTCACCTCGCTGAACTTGGCGAGCTTGGTCCCGAAGTAGACGTCCTCCACGTAGCCGAGGTTGTCCCCCTCGATCGTCACCTTCGTGCCCGCCTTGCCTGTCTTCGGCGTGTTCGCGGTGAGCACGGGGCTGCCGGGCAGGTAGAAGGTAAAGGCGTTAGTCGTCAGCCCGGAGCAGAGGAAGGCGTTGCAGACGCCGACCTCGTCGACACCGGTGAGGTTGGAAGGCGTCGCAAGCTCGATCTCGGAGTTCGAGATCTGGTCGAAGACGTACTGGGTGGAGATGAAGCCGTACTTCAAGTCCTCGAAAGCGACGAGCTCGGCGCCGTCGAAGCCATGTCCGTGGATGATGAGATCGGTGCCGCCGCTCGTCGGTCCCGCCAAGTACTTCGACCCGCTCGCCATCTGGATGGTGGTGACACTCGGCGTCGGGGCGTAGGTGACGTCGACGGTATCGCTCGGGGCGACGGAGGAGAGGGTCTTGCCCGGAGCCACATTCGGGCTCCCGTATGTCTGGACGGTGACGGGCACGTTGAGTGGGGTCGAAGTCGCCGGCTCCGGAGGCAGCGCTATCACCATCTCCGTCGAGCTGACGTAGCTCGGCGGGTAGTCCTCCGAGAGGTTGTTCAGGTAGGAGCCGACGTTGAGCCAGTCGAAGCCAAGTGGCCCGAGGCCGGTCCCCTCGAGCTCGATCTCCGTCCCGCCCGCCTCGCTCGCCTCGTTCGGGGGCGTCACGTAGCTGATGCTCGTGATCGTGGGGGGCGGTTCGTAGTCGAACTCGGTCGGTGCCGCGTAGAGACCGACGTCGTTGAGAGAGGAGTTGACCTCCTCGGTCTCGTAGACGGTCACGGCTCCGCTGTACTCGAGAGGGATCGTGCCCTCCGTGCTTGCCGCCCCGCCCGTCATCGTCACCTGCACCTGCACCTGGCAGACCCCCGTTGCCGGGTCGTCGCCTGAGACACAGGCCGAGGCGGAGGGTTCCGCCGGAGTCGTGGCCGTGATCGTGTTGTCGTTGTCGACCTTGAAGCTCGCCGCCGGGGAGCCGCCGAAGGTCACGGAAGCGACCGTGCCCTCCGTGAAGCCCGAGCCGTAGACGGTCACGCTCGTCCCACCCGCCTCGACCCCCGCGCTCGGGAAGGTGCCGTCGACTTGAGGAGTCCCACCCGAGCTGCCGGAGGCATAGATCACGAGCGTTGCCTTGGCGTTCGGCGCGCTCGTCGTCCCGCCCGCCAGCGTCACCGTCACGTCGTAGGTGCCGGTCCCGTCACCGGTGCCCCCGTTGCCCTCCTCAGAAGCAAGCAGCGTCGTCGGGAGAGTGAGCGAGATGGAGGTGCTGCTCGTGACGTCGACGTCGCTCGACGGGAGGGTGACGCTGCCGATGCTGACGGCCGCGACGTCGGAGGTGCCGCTCGAATAGAAACCCGACCCCGTGATCGTGAGCGTCGTGCTTCCCGCGATCT